>JABMMH010000136.1 GCA_013205645.1 Polaromonas sp.
CACGCCGGTCGGGTGGAACTGCCAGAACTCCATGTCTTCGAGCGGGATGCCGGCGCGAGCCGCCATGCCCAAACCGTCGCCGGTGTTGATGAAGGCATTGGTTGAGGCTTCAAAAATACGGCCTGCACCGCCAGTGGCAAGCAGCGTGGTTTTGGCTTCAAAAATATGCACGTCACCGGTTTCCATTTCGATGGCGGTGACACCAACGACGTCACCGGCTTCGTCACGGATCAAGTCCATCGCCAGCCATTCAACGAAGAAGCTGGTTTTTTCTTTGACGTTTTGTTGGTACAGCGTGTGCAGCATGGCGTGGCCAGTGCGGTCGGCTGCGGCGCAGGCGCGCTGCACTGCTTTTTCGCCGTAGTTGGCAGTGTGGCCGCCAAATGGACGCTGGTAAATCGTGCCGTCTGGGTTGCGGTCAAACGGCATGCCCATGTGCTCTAGGTCATAGACGACCTTGGGCGCTTCGCGGCACATGTACTCGATCGCGTCTTGGTCGCCGAGCCAGTCGGAACCTTTGACGGTGTCGTAGAAATGGTAGTGCCAGTTGTCTTCGGACATGTTGCCGAGCGAGGCACCAATGCCGCCTTGCGCTGCCACGGTGTGCGATCGCGTTGGGAATACTTTGGACAGAACGGCGACGTTCAGGCCAGCTTTGGCCAGTTGCAGTGAGGCGCGCATGCCGGAGCCGCCGGCACCGACGATAACGACGTCAAATTTGCGCTTTGGGAGTTTCGAAGTGAGTGTCATGATTTCTTAGAGTCTCCACAAGACTTGAATGGCCCAACCGGAACATGCCACGAGCCAGACGATGGTAAATACTTGAAGCGACAAGCGCAGCGCCACGGGCTTGATGTAGTCCATGTAGATGTCGCGCATGCCGACCCAGACGTGCCACAGCAGGCACAAGATGACCACGAAGGTCAGCATTTTCATGGGTTGCGAAGCGAAGATGCCGGCCCACTTGTCGTAGCCGATGGGGCCTTGGCTGAGCAGTACCTGGGCCAACACCACGATGGTGAAGAGCGCCATGAGCGCGGCGGTCACGCGCTGGCTGAGCCAGTCGCGCAAACCGTAATGGGCACCGACAACGATGCGTTTTGAGCCGTAATTAACAGACATGCTGGTGTTCCTATGACTGGATTAATAAAGGCCGAACAGCTTGGCGCCGAGCACCGCTGTCAGCGTCAGGCTGATGACCAAGACCGTTTTGGCCGAGGTTTTGCCAAATTGCAACTCGACTGCCTTGTGGCTGTAGTCCATCCAGAGATGGCGCAGGCCGGCTGTGAAGTGGTGCAGATAAGCCCAGATCAAGGCCAAGGCGACCAGTTTCCAGAGGAAACCGGGCAAGCCGAGCATGCCGACGTTGAAGGCGCTGGTGAAGCGCGCGAACGAGATTTCCGAGGAGATCGAGGTGTCGAACATCCAGATGATGAAGGGCATCAGTGCAAACATCATGGCACCGCTGGCGCGGTGCAAGATGGAGACCCAACCGGCTGCGGGCAGTCGGTAACTCGGAAGGTCGGTGAAGGCGTTGATGTTGCGGAACTCAGGCCGCTTCTTCTTTGAGGTTGTCGCTGATTCGGACATTCTTAGCTTTCTATATTTTTTGAGTAACTGGCTGGTAACAAAAGCTGCTCAGTCTTAAATTCTATTGCAATGCAACATGAATCTTGACTTGGGTCAGGTTTGGTCGGGATTTATTCCGGGAAATTGAATTCAAAAAAGGGCTGATTTGTGGGGCGCTGGGGTTCTGTGTGTGGCGTTTGGGGATTGAGCTTGCGCTGGACTTACAAACCGTTCAGATTTTTCAGCATCTCTTCGGCGCGCTCACGTATCGCTTGGCGTTCTTCGGGCGCGATGCGCTGCAGGTTTTTGACCATCAAGGCGGTGCGTGGGTTGCTGCCGAAAGTGGCTTCGTGCTCGTCTAAAAAGTTCCAGTACAAGGTTGTCATAGGGCAGGCGTCAGTGCCGGTGCGCGTTTCTGGCTGGTAGCTGCAGCCGCTGCAGTAGTTGCTCATGCGCTTGACGTAAGCGCCGCTCGCAACGTAGGGTTTCGAGGTGAAACGTCCGCCGTTGGCAAACAGCGCCATGCCAGCGGTATTGGGCAGCTCAACCCACTCGACCGCGTCGACGTAAACCGCCAAATACCAATCGCACAACTGTTGCGGTGTGATCTGCGCCGTGACGCCGAACATGCCGGTGATCATCAGGCGCTGGATGTGGTGCGAGTAGCCATTGGCGAGAGTCTGGTTGATGGACTGGCGCATGCAATTCATCTTCGTGTCGCCAGTCCAATACCAAGCCGGCAAGGGATTTTGATGGCCGAAATGATTGGCTTCTTTGAGGCCTGGCATGTCCAGAAAATAGACGCCGCGAATGAATTCGCGCCAGCCCAGCACTTGGCGAATAAAACCTTCGACGCTGGCCAGCGGCAAGTCGCGCTCGTGGTAGGCCCGTTCGGCGGCGAG
>JABMMH010000137.1 GCA_013205645.1 Polaromonas sp.
GCGCCATGCTGTTGCAAGCAGACAGCGCCGAGTCGGTTCGACTGCACCATGGAGTCGAGCGCCGCATCGATCCAGCGCCCGCGCGTTTTCAGCAGGGCGTGGGCCGCAAACAAAGTGCCGGTGCCCATCGGTTTCGTCAGCAGCAAAACGTCACCGGGCTGCATGCCGCCTTTGACCATCACACCGCGCAAATGCTCATCGACCAAGCCATTGACAGCAAAGCCCAGCGCCAGCTCCTTGCCTTCGCCGGTGTGGCCGCCAACCAGTGCGCAGCCGGCCTCGTTCAGCACTTCGACCGCGCCGGTCATCATCTGAAACAGCACGTCTTCGACTTTGCTTTCCAGCCCGGAAGGCACTGTGGCCACGGCGGTGGCCGTTTGCGCCTGGCCGCCCATGGCGAAGACATCGCCCAACGCATGGTTGGCCGCCACCTTGCCAAAGATGTAGGGGTCGTCAATGAAGGAGCGGAAAAAATCCACCGTGTGGACCATGGCTTTGCCCGGCGGTACGCGCACCACCGCCGCGTCGTCAGGCGCGTGCAAGCCGATCAAGACGTCGTCGCGGTCAATCGGTTGCAGGGCGCCCAACGCGCGCGACAGCACGCTGGCACCGACCTTGGCGCCGCAACCGCCGCAGCGCATGGCGATGGCAGAAATCGCTTGCTGCGCTTCTTCGGCGTCGAGTTTGACAGTGGACGCCAGCGGCTTGGCCGGCTGCGCTGACATAGTCGGAAAGTTGCGAAACTTGTCTATGAAGCCGCGGTCGATGCGGTCTTTCCAACGCCAAATCAGTTCACCCACACCGCCGGTGCTGGCGCCGAGACCCCAGCGGCCACGAGAGGCGACCGCCCGCTTGTCGCCGGTGCTGATGAGCGCCAGCCAGCTGCGTTGTGGTCGGTAAGCCAGCAGCGGCAGCCCTTCGACCGAGCGGCGTAAATTCAAAGCCAGAGGTGTGCCTTGACGCACGGCAAAGACGCCGGCTTTTTCAAGCGGGTGGCCGACCATGCTGGCAATGTCACCGGCCGCAAACACCAGCGGGTCGCTGATGCTTTGCAGCTGTTCGTTGACCTGGATAAAGCCGCCATCGTCCAGCGCGAGGCCGGTTTGTTGCAGCCAAGGCGCTCCGCCCGCCTGCGTGACCCAGATGATCTCGTCCATCGCCAGCAGCTCGCCGTTGGCGGTTTGCAGTCCGTTGGCCGACACCTGCGTCACCGCGCTGTTGCAGTGCGTGACCACTTGGCGCTGCGCCAACACGTCTTCAAAACTGCGCCGCACGCGCTGGCTGTGCGTGGGCAATATCTGGGCACTGCTGGTGAACAGGTGAAAGCTCAACTCGTTCGGGTCGCGGCCTAGCAATTGCAGCTCATGGCGCAAACGGTGTTGCATTGCCAGCGTCAGCTCGACCCCACCCGCACCCGCGCCGACCAAGGCGATGCGCGTCTTGCCCGGGTGCAGTTGCACACGCTGCAGCAGCGCCAGCCAGCGGTCGTTGAACATATGAATCGGCTTGACAGCGACAGCGTGCTCGGCGGCACCGGGCACTTGGCTCATGCGCGGCGTTGAGCCGATGTTGATGGACAGTCGGTCGTAAGGCACCGGCGGCCGGTTTTTGCACAGCACTTTGCCGTTGGCCCGGTCCAGCCCGATGACCTCGTCTTTGTAAAACCGAGCTCCGGCAAACGCCGCCAGCGTCCGAAGGTCAATGTGCACCTCGTCGTAGCTGTAGTGGCCGGCAATGTAGCCGGGCAACATGCCCGAGTAAGGCGTGTGGCTGTCGCGGCAAATCACCGTCAAGCGCACGCCCGGCATCGGCTGCATGCCAAATTTCTTCAGTGCGACCACATGGCTGTGGCCACCGCCCACCAGCACGATATCCCGCAGGATCGGTTGTTCCGGTGATTGCATCTCAGGCCTTATTTATGTTGCTTGGCGCGTTCAAGTCGTGCACCAGCTGGTGCAAGGCGGCGCGTTCGGACTCGGCGCTGAACAGCGGTGCGCGCAGCGCGCATTGCGCGCTCAGCTGCGCCAACCAGTCGTCGTCGCGGCAGCGCCGCAGCAACTCGGCCAATCCTTCGGCATCACCCAGTTCGAAATAACCAGCGTAGTCGTCGCCGAGCATGCCAACATTGCCCGGAATACGCGACGCCAGCACCGGCGTGCCGCTCAGCACGGCTTCCATGATGACATGGGCGCCGCCCTCCATCAGGCTGGTGTGCACCAACACATGGGCACGCTGAATATGCCGACGCGTGGCCTTGTTCGGCTGCGTCCCCAGCCAGCGGTAATTCGGGCAGGCCGCCGCAGTCGCTTGCGCGGCTTGGCCCAATGCGGGGTCCAGCGCTTCGCCAATGTGGTCGATGAAAAGTGTCGTTTCCGCTTGCAGCAGACGGGCCGCGGCAAAGAGGGTTTGCGGCGATTTTTCGGCCCGCAGATGACCGACCATCACCGCACGCAATTGTGCTGTTGCCGGCGGTTTGGCGACCGTGGGCAAGGCCGTGCTGGACTGGAAAATAACGCGTGTTTTAGCGTGCAGATCAACCGGCAACGCCGCGGGCCCATTGGCTTGCAGCACCACTAACTGCGACGCCAAGGCGAGCGATGTTTGGGCCGCTGCATCGTCTTGAATATCGCGGTACAGATCGGTGCCCGTCAGCACCACCGCCAAGCCGCGGGTGCCCGATGGCTTGCGCTCAGCCCACGCCGCCACAGAGGCTGCTGAGCGACGCGCGTGTAGCGCCAGCATCACTTGATCTTGCTGGGCAAGGTGTTGATGGGCGTCGGCATCTGGCCACTGCTTGACGATGCGCGCGCTGTGCGGTGCCAGCAGCGCGCGCCAGCGTTGGGCGGTTTGCCAGTTGCCATTGTTGGCGTCCGCCAGCACCGGGCTGACGATGACGATGCGCAAGGGCGCTGTGTTGGGAGTGGGTGTGTTCATGTTTTGATGGGTTTAACCTGCCGCCCAGAACACCGCAAACCAGCCGCGTTCATCGGTCCAAGCCTGTGTGCGGGCAAAGCCTGCGGTCAGCAGCAACTGCTCAAAATCAGCTGCCTGCCATTTGTACGAGCTTTCAGTGTGAATGCGCTCGCCTTGGTTAAAGTGCCGCTCGCCGCCGGGCCAGCGCACGTGCACTGCGCGCAAGGCCTGCAGATGCATTTCAACGCGGGACTCGGCGGCGTTGAACAAGGCCAGGTGCTGCCAGTCGGCCAACTGAAAATCGCTGCCGACCAATTGGTTCAGGTGCGGCAACAGGTTCCGGTTGAAAGCGGCGGTGACGCCCAGCGCATCGTCATACGCGGGTTCCAACAATTCGCGTGACTTCAGCAAATCGACACCGAGCAACAAACCACCACCAACGCAAGCGCTGCGCGCCTGCCGCAGAAAAGCCAACGCTTGCGTCGGCGTGAAGTTGCCAATGCTAGAACCCGGGTAAAACAACACGTTCGGGCCGTTGCCGGCTTGCGGCGGCAGTTGCAGTGAACTTGAAAAATCCATGCCGACGCCAAGCATCGGCAAGCGCGGGTGCTGCGCTTGCAGACTGCCCAAGGCTTGCCGCAAAAACTCGACCGAGATGTCGACCGCCACGTAACGCGCGGGGGCAAAAGCCGCAAACAAGCTGGCCGCCTTGGCGCAGTTGCCGGCGCCTAAGTCGACCAGCGTGGCGTTGGCTGGTTGCAGCGCGGCCATGGCTCCAGCATGTGCTTTGAAAATACTGGCTTCGGTGCGCGTCGGGTAGTACTCGGGCAATTCGGTGATGGCTTCAAACAGCCGCGAACCGAGGGCGTCGTAAAGGTATTTGGGCGAGGTGAAGGCCTGCGGGGCCAGCAGGCCGGCCACCAGTTCAGCGCGGACGGCGTCTCTGTCCTCATGGTGCAGCTGCAGAAAATCTGCTTGCGGCAGAGGGCTAA
>JABMMH010000138.1 GCA_013205645.1 Polaromonas sp.
AGCCTCCATCGGACGGGCTTCGTTCACAGTGATGCTACGGCCGCCGAGTGACTGACCATTCATGCCAGCAATTGCGGCTTGAGCTTCAGCATCGCTGCCCATTTCGACAAAGCCGAAGCCTTTAGAACGACCGGTGTCGCGTTCCATCATGACTTTTGCGCTGGTGATAGAACCAAATTCGCCGAAAGACTGTTGCAGATCTTCGTCACGAACGGTGTACGGCAGGTTGCCGACGTAAAGTTTATTGCCCATGGGGACTCCTCAAAAATACATAAAAACAAAAGCGATGGGGTCCCGAAAGCACAACTAACCTAAGAAGTACCGCCGTAGCGCGCGAAACTGACCGTCACCTAACTAGTGCAAGTATTTATTACTTGCACCCACACATTATGCGTCAATAGGCGGCCGTCTGGGCCTTAGGCCCTTTCATAATTCTTTTTGCAGCAAAATGCGCTGCACCATGACCGAGTTCAAAGCCCCCCAAGCTCTCCCAGAGCCGCACGCCGTAGCCCGTCTGCGCAGCGTTCGTTTAGCCCGCAGTTCCAAGCCTTTTCTCGCCCGTGGCGGTTCCCGTTTGGCGCATTGCGCGGGTTGTCGCCTTGTCCTGTCGCATTGCCTGTGCGCCTTGCGTCCAGAGGTGCCTACGCAGGCCGGCGTGTGTTTGATCATGTGCGACATTGAGCCACTAAAACCCAGCAACACGGGCTGGCTGATTGCCGATGTGGTGGCTGACACCGCCGCCTTTGGCTGGGCGCGAACCGAGGTCGACCCTGCGCTGCTGGCCATGCTGGCTGACCCGCAGTGGCAACCTTACTTGGTGTTTCCCGGGGAGTTTGTGGCCGCAGAGCGAGTCGTGACAGCGCTTTTGCCAACAGTGCAACCCAGCCTCACCAGCGCAGGTCAGGTCGCCAAGCGGCCGCTGTTTGTGTTGCTTGACGCCACTTGGCCAGAGGCGCGCAAGATGTTTCGTAAAAGTTCGTATCTGAACCACTTGCCGGTGCTCAGCTTACAGCCCGAGCAGCTCTCTCGCTACCGGCTACGCCGCTCTAAACGTGAAGACCATTTCTGTACCTCCGAGGTGGCTGCGCTATGCATGGAGCTGGCCGGGGAGTCCCTCGCAGCGCAGACGCTGGAGGCTTACTTAGATGTGTTCACCGCCCATTATTTGCAGGCCAAGCAGCAGATGCCCATCGACTTGGAAGACGAGGTGCATCTGCGCTTGAGTCTGCTTAAGCCACGGTGAGTTGCTCACCAATCGGCAGTCGGCGTATGCGCTTGCCAGTGGCCGCGAAGATCGCATTGCACAGTGCCGGAGCGATTGGCGGCAGACCGGGTTCGCCAATGCCACCAGGGCCGACGCTGTAGTCTGCAGGCGCAAAGTGCACGCGAATCTCCCGGGGTGCTTCGTTGTGACGCAGCATCGCGTGGTCGTTGAAGTTGCTTTGCACGACCTTGCCGTCCTTGAAGGTGATTTCCCCGTGCTTGGCGAGACCCAATCCCATGATGACGGCGCCCTCTAACTGCGAGCGAATGCGCTCAGGATTGACCTGCGGGCCACAGTCGACAGCGGAGTCGACCGCGATGATGCGAAGGGCCCCCTTGGCGTCCACTTCAACCTCCACCACTGTGGCGACGTAGCTCATGAACGAGTAGGCGACGGCGATGCCTAGCCCACGTCCTTCAGGCAGCTTGCGGCCCCATTTAGCGCCTGCGGCAGCCAACCGAACGACGCGAGCCATGCGGCCAGTGTCGATCGGGTAGATCTCAGGCGACTCGCCGTAGTTGGTTTGATCAGACAGGGTGCGCGGGTCAATTCGGCGGGCTGGCCCGATCAACTCCAACAAATAGTCTTTCGGGTCGCGCTTGGCTTCAGCCGCCAATTCGCTGACGAAGCTTTGCACAGCAAAAGCGTGCGGAATGTTGTAGACCGAGCGAAACCAGCCGATGCGGGTGTGGGCCTCTGCTTCAGGCGTTTCGATGCGGACATTGGGAATCTGGAACGGCACGTTGATCGCCGTCATGCCCATTTCGAACGGCTGCAGCGTGTTGGATCCCAGCACAAAGGTTGAGCTGATCGAGGGTGCTGCTGATCGATGTAGCCAAGCGGTGGGTTTGCCCTTCGCATCCAGCGCGCTTTCCAGGTGCTCCACGGCCACGGTGTGGAAGTAATCGTGGTGGATGTCGTCTTCACGCGTCCATTGCAGCTTGACCGCTGTGCCGCCCATGGCTTGAGACACCAGAGCCGCTTCAGCGATAAAGTCAAACTTCGACTTGCGACCGAAGCCGCCCCCCAACAAGGTCACGTTCAACGTGACTTGCTCGGGCTTGAAGCCTATGGTTTTGGCCACAAAATCCCGTGCGCCTTGCGGTGCCTGTGTGGGTGCCCAGATCTCGCAGTGCTTGTCAACAATGCGGACCGTCGCCACTGGCGGCTCCATCGTGGCGTGCGCCACGTGGGGTAGGTAGTACTCAGCCTGCACGCGGCGTGTGGCTTTGGCCAGTGCTGCGGTCGTGTCGCCGTCATTGCGCATGGCTTTGGCAGGTTGGCGGGCAGCGGCTTCTAGCGTGGCTTTGTAGGTCACTGAGTCGTAACTGCCGTGCGCGCCGTCTTCCCATTCAAGCACCAAAGCCTCACGGCCCTTGATGGCTGACCAGGTGTTGCTGGCGACCACCGCCACACCGCCCAGTGGGTGGTGGTTGGCCGGCAGCGGCGTGCTTTTCAGTTCGATCACGCGCAGCACGCCCGGCACCTTCAAGGCCTTGGCTGCATCAAATCGCTTGAGCTTGCCGCCCAACACGGGCGGGCGTGCCACCACGGCGTAGACCATGCCTTCAAGGCGAATATCGGTGCCGTAAATGGCACGGCCGCGCACGATGTCGGCGCCGTCGATCGAGGGCGTGTTGCCTTTGCCGATGTAGCGAAACTGCGCCGGTGTTTTCAGCTTCAAGCTGGCACGGGTTGGCACAGGCAGTGCTGCGGCGGCCACAGCGACCTCGCCAAAGCTGATCTTGCGACCGCTGGGCAGGTGCACCAGTTCATGCATGCGGGCTTGCACTTCGCCTGCCGGCACTTTCCAGCGCGCGGCTGCGGCTGTTTCCAGCATGGCGCGTGCAGCGGCACCCACGCGGCGCAGCGGCTCCATGGAGTGGCGCAGACTGCGTGAGCCGTCGGTGTTTTGGTTGCCGTAGCGAGACTCGTCGCCCAAGGCCTGCACGACCTTGACGCGTGTCAGGTCGGCTTCGAGTTCATCGGCCACTACCATGGTGAAACTGGTGCGCACGCCTTGGCCCATCTCAGACCGATGGCAGACCACGGAGACCACGCCGGCGGCATCAATCGAGACAAAAACCAGCGGATCGTCGACCAGACCGCCGGGCATGCCGTCACCGCCGTACTTGACTTCTTTGGCTGCTGCTGCAGTTTGCGCAAAAACGTTGCCGGCGTTGCCGACGGCCAGAATCAAACCACCGGCGCCCATGCTTTTGAGCCAAGTGCGGCGGGCTGTGTTTTCAAGGTTGAGGGTGTTGTTCATGACTTGGCTCCCAGCTGAGCAGAGACCTGCTTGATGGCGGTGCGGATGCGGGTGTAGGTGCCGCAGCGGCAAATATTGCCGCTCATAGCCTCATCAATATCGCTGTCCGTGGGTTTGGGGTTGCTTTTGAGCAGAGCCACTGCGGACATGACTTGACCGCCTTGGCAATAGCCGCATTGCGGCACGTTGGCAGCCATCCACGCGGTCTGCACGGCGGCACCCAGGGTGTCTGATTCCAGGTGTTCAATGGTGGTGATGCGCTGGCCAACAGCGGCAGACACCGGCAACACGCAGGAGCGCACGGCTTCGCCGCCCAAGTGCACGGTGCAGGCGCCGCAGAGCCCGGCACCGCAGCCAAATTTGGTGCCCATCATGCCGAGCTCGTCGCGCAGTGCCCAAAGCAGCGGCATGTCTGGGGGGACATCGACATTGACTTGTCGATTGTTGATATCAAGCGTGATCATGTTTTGGGAGTCCTATCGGTGAGTTAACTTAAAAGTAGTACACGCTAGTTAAACACTATAGGTATAACCCTTCTTAAATAAATGGAAATATTGCATTTTCGTTTGATGCACATCAAACGCTGGTGTCCATTCTTCGGGAACCATCGTCGACGGCGCGTTGCGTGAGGTTCTGAGTCCTTCAGAGCAGTGGCACGCTTGAAAGGAGGTCGCCATGTCCGGCGAACCCAATGTCATGCCAGCTTATTGGGGTTTGCCTTCAGATCAGCTGCTGGCACAACTGAAGCCTGATGCCAGCGGACTGACTCAGCGCGAAGCCCATGTGCGCCTGAAACGCTACGGGCCGAATTCGCTCAAGTCGATGACAAAAGCCACTGCGCTTGGGCTGGTGCTGATTCTGATCGTGGCATCCTGCATCTTCTTGGCGGCCGAGCGCAGCAACTGCGTTTTCATGAGCACCAGCGTGAACAGCGGAACTGCGCAGGCATTGATCGTGCAGACCGGCAAGGTCAGTGTTTTTGGCCAGATTACGGACAAGCTGCCCTTGGCGAGTTCCGAACGGGCTGGTTTTTGAAGTCGCTGTTGAATGAACTGGTGATCGCGCTGGTGGTGCGTACGCGCAAGCCGTTTTACCGTAGCCGAACCGGCAATCTGCTGCTGGGCAGCAGCGCCTGCGTCATCATGCTGGCCTTGGTGGGTCTGACCCTGGCTTATGTGCTGGTGGTTGAGTTGGCGAAGAATTCGTTTTATGGGCGCGCTGAGAACGCTAACCGGTAACGCTATGCAGCCAGCGCCACGACCAACAACCGCGTGGCCGTGGTTTGTTACGATGACGAATTACTTTGTAAACCGAAAGAATTGCCCATGATTTATGCCGCGCTCAAACTCGCTCACGTCCTAGCCATCATTGTTTGGATTGGCGGCATGGTGTTCGCACATTTCTTTTTACGCCCAGCCGTGATGAGCCTGGAAGCGCCGGAGCGTGTGCGTGTGATGCATGAAATTCTGCGCCGATTTTTCAATGCAGTGTCTGTCGCCGTGCTGGTGACGCTGGCAACCGGGCTATGGATGATTGGCCGTGTTGCCAAACAACTGGTGCAAAGCGGCGGTAGCTTCTCGATGCCCTTGAGCTGGACGCTGATGGCCAGCTTTGGCATTTTAATGATGCTGATTTTTGCGCACATCCGCTTTGCCTTGTTCAAGCGTCTGAGCCGTGCCGTGCAGGCCACGGACTGGGCCGCTGGTGCTGCGGCCTTGGCCTCCATCCGCACTTGGGTGGCTGTGAACCTGAGCTTGGGTGTGCTGATTGTGGTCATCGTCACCCTGCTGGTCTGAGCCTCAAGGGGCGGGCGGCGCGTCGTTCTGCTCGGCGTTGTTTCGATTCGACGCCATCCAGGCGATCAGCGACGAGCGCATCGCCTCTTCAACCGACATGTCCAGCGGCGTGACCCAGCTGCGCGGCACAAACACGGTGTAACCACCGATCATGTAGCCCATCGGCAAATACACCGCCACTTGGTCGGGAAAGTCCAGTCCCGCCGGTAAACCGTGGGTGTTAGGCCGCGTGATGAGGCCGACAATCGCCAAGGCGTGGCCCGGCATGCGCAAAGCGACCACTTGCTGTGGATTGGATTTTTGCGGCGAGAAGTAGTCGGCAAAATTCTTCAGCGAGTTGTAAATGCTTTTGACCACCGGCAAGTTGGTCATGGGCAGCTCAATCCATGAAAACATCTTGGCCGTGAAGGGTTGTGAAATCAAGTATCCCAGCCCCAAAATGGCCAAAATACCCAAGAGAATTCCCTGGCCAGGCAGGTAAAAGCCGCCCATCAAAGGCCGCACAACTTGCATCGTGACGCTCTCTATCCACGAAACGAACAGGTACAGCAGGTACACCGTGAGCGCCATGGGCAAAACGGCCATCAGCCCACGAAAAAAATATTGATACAGGCGTTTAACGGTGGCGTTTGTTAGAGGACTCATGGATTGGGAGTCTAACCAACTGGCGGGCAGTGGCAGCCGGCATGTAACAATAAAGGCTCAAAACACAGCAGCTGGCCACGCAGGCCCGTTGCTCCGAACATCGCACTTCTTGCGGTGCCGCACCGAAGCCCGGTGGACTACTTGCCTTTCTATGGACCTGCCGACTGTCTTGACCAACCCCCTGAACGTTTTGCCCGATGTGTCGCTGGGGGGCGATGTTTTTTTGCTGGTGCTCTATGTGACGCTGGCCTTGCTTTTTTCTTTCATGTGCTCGGTGGCGGAGGCTGCCTTGCTCAGCATCACGCCGTCTTATATTGCCGGTTTGAAACAGTCCAACCCTAAGAAGGCTGAAATTCTGCGGCGGCTGAAGGAGGAAAAAATCGATCAATCTTTGGCGGCCATTCTTACCGTCAACACCATCGCCCATACCGTCGGCGCCATCGGCGCGGGTTCCAAGGCAACCGTGGTGTTCGGCAGCGCTTGGTTTGGGGTGTTCTCTGCCGTCATGACGCTGTTGATTTTGTTTTTGTCAGAGATTGTTCCCAAGACGCTTGGAGCGGTGTACTGGCGGCAACTCACCGGGCTCACGGCGGCTTACGTGAACTTCCTCATCAAGGCCATGTACCCCTTGATCTTGGTCTCTGAAAAGTTGACCAAACTGATTTCTGGCGGCAAGAACTACAACCACTTCAGTCGCGATGAATTTGTCGCCATGGCCGGTATCGGCCAAGAGCAAGGCCATATCAACGACCGCGAATCGAAGATCATCCGCAACTTGTTTTTGTTCAAGTCGGTTCAGGCCAGTGCCATCATGACGCCGCGCATCGTGGTCTCTGCCTTGCAAAAGAACTTGACGGTGAGTGAAGCCTTGGCCATACCCGACATGACGGCTTTTTCACGCATGCCTATCCACGCGACAGGCTTGGACAGCATTGCCGGTTTTGTGCTCCGCGAAGATCTGTTAGTGGCTCAAAACCAAGGCCGTGGCGATGTGAAAGTCTCGGAGTTCCGGCGCGACATCATGGCGGTCATCTCCAGCACACCGCTGTCAAAACTGCTGGAAACCTTGTTAGAGCAACGCCAACACATCGCTATTGTGGTGGGCGAGTACGGCGACACCAAAGGGGTAGTCACGCTGGAAGACGTGGTGGAGACCTTGCTCGGTATTGAAATCCTCGACGAGGGTGACAAGGTGGAGGACATGCAGCAACTGGCTCGGCAAATGTGGGCCAAGCGGGCAGAACGCATGGGCATCCGGATTGAGACGCTGCCGAAAGCGCAAAATACGGATACTCCGCAATCTTGATAAAAGCCCTATGACTGACGACCTGAACCGTAAAAAAGAACTGAAAAAGATGGAACTGTGCGACTCCTGCACCGGCATCCAGCGCAACTGGCGCCGCGCCCCCGGCCATGCCGAACTCGAGCAAGGCGAACACCGCCAAGAAAAGCGCCCGCACGGCTTGGTCACCATCACCAAGTACCGCTGCGACCGTTGCGGTACGGCGTGGGAGTACGAAAACAACAAGGTCGACATCAAAGCCGGTTGGTCGGTGGTGGGACGCTAGTCGGCCATTAATCGTGGCATGAAAGCTCCCCCCAGACTGCAATCCCTCGTTGAAGAGGGCCTGATCGACACGGTTGTGCGCCAGCTCATGAGCGGCAAAGAGGCGATGGTTTACGTGGTTCGCTGCGGCGACGAGACGCGCTGCGCCAAGATCTACAAAGAGGCCACCAACCGCAGCTTTCGCCAAGCCGTCGACTACACCGAAAACCGCAAGGTTAAAAATTCGCGGCAGGCGCGTGCCATGGCCAAAGGCAGCAAGTTTGGCCGGCAAGCCCAAGAAGCCGCTTGGCAAAGTGCCGAGGTCGACGCTCTATACCGACTGGCTGCTGCCGGCGTGCGCGTGCCGCAGCCGTATAACTTTCACGACGGCGTGCTGTTGATGGAACTGGTGACCGATGCCCACGGCGACGCGGCGCCGCGCCTGAACGACGTGGCTTTCGGCCGCGAACAAGCTTTGAAGCACCACGCCACGCTGATCGGCGAAGTGGTGCGCATGCTCTGCGCGGGTGTCGTGCATGGGGACTTGTCGGAGTTCAACATCCTACTTGCGCACGTTCACGCTGAAGACGCCTCCGCAGGTGAAGATGTGCCGGTGATCATTGACCTGCCGCAGGCGGTGGACGCGGCTGGCAACAATCACGCTCAGCGCATGCTGATGCGCGACGTCGCCAACCTGCGTGATTTCTTTGGCCAGTTTGCCCCTGAGCTGCTCAAGACCCAGTACGGCCCCGAGTTGTGGAGCCTGTACCAAAGTGGTTTGCTGAGCAATGACACGCCGCTGACCGGCCATTACGCGCGTGTTGAGGGCGATGTTGACATGCAAGCCGTGATGCGCGAGATTGATGATGCACGGGCCGAAGACGCGGCGCGGCGCTTACGGATGCAGACCGCCGCGACCTAACGCTACATAAGTTGCCGGGCAGGGCCCCGAGACCGTTCACAATCTGACCTTTCAAAGAAAGAACACGCACAGATGGCTATTCAATGGTTTCCCGGTCACATGCACTTGACCAAAAAAGCCATCAGCGAGCGGATCAAGGAAATTGATGTCGTGATCGAGCTGCTGGACGCCCGCCTGCCGGGCTCCAGCGCCAACCCCATGCTGGCAGAGCTCACCGAGGGCAAGCCCGCCCTGAAAGTGCTGAACAAGCAAGACCTGGCCGACCCAACGCGCACGCCGCTCTGGCTCGACTTCTACAACAGCCAGCCGGGCACCCGTGCGATTGGGTTAGATGCCAGCATGAGCAC
>JABMMH010000139.1 GCA_013205645.1 Polaromonas sp.
CATGCCGCAAGCCAGTGCGCCCAGCACGTCCAACGCCGCATCGTCGCCAATGTGCAGGACTTCATGCGGCAAGACACCGGCGGCCGACGCTGCTGCCTTGAAAATGCGCGGATCGGGCTTGCCCACGCCAAATCCCTGCGCGCTGATACTGCCTTTGAAATAGCCGCTCAGCCCCACTCGGGCCAAGTCTGCATTGCCGTTGGACAGCGCCACCAGCGGAAAGCGTGCCGACAAAAACGCCAGTCCGGCGTGCGTGTCGTCAAACATGGTGACCTGCTGACGCGCGTCAAAAAACACCTCAAAAGCGGGTTCGGCCAGTGCCGTGTTTTCATCAGACCGGCCCAGCGCCAGACGGATCTGTTCGAGGCGCAGCGAACTGAGTTGATGGTGCAGGTCTGGCCGGGCCGCCATCACCTCATGCCGCAAGGCAAGACGCGCAGCGGGGTCGGAAAACAGCGCAGACGTACGCGGCGCATGACCCCGCAGCCAGTCTTGCAGCGCCGTCTCCGCGCGCGCAATAGTCGGCCAGATCGGCCACAAGGTGTCGTCGAGGTCCAGGGTGATCGCCCTGATTTTGGTGATATCGAGCATAGGTAGGAGAGAATATCCTACATGCGCTTTTCAAACGAACCCTCCTTCAGCCATGGCACCGTGCCGGCCCTTGGCGCCACCACCGCCGTCTTGTATTGCAATCTCGGCACACCGGACGCGCCCACAGCACCTGCCGTGCGGCGTTACCTCGCCGAATTTTTGAGCGATCAGCGTGTGGTCGAAATCCCGAAACCGATCTGGTGGCTGATTCTGCACGGCATCATCTTGCGCATTCGGCCCAAAAAATCAGCCGCCAAATACGCCAGCATCTGGACCGCCGAAGGCTCCCCTCTGAAAGTCTGGACCGAGAAACAATCTCAATTGCTAGGCCAAACCTTGAAAGCACGCGGCCACCACGTGGCGGTGCGCTACGCCATGCGCTACGGCAACCCGTCGATGGCCTCGCAACTAGAAGAACTCAAAGAACAGGGCATCACGCGCGTGCTGATCGTGCCGGCGTATCCGCAATACAGCGCCACCACCACGGCCAGCGTGTTTGACGCCGTCTACACCTGGGCCGCCAAGGTGCGTCGTTTGCCAGAGTTCCGCTTTTTGAACCACTACCACGACGACGCGGGCTACATTGCAGCGCTCGCCAGCAAGGTCCGGGCGCACTGGGACGCGCACGGACAGGCGGATCAATTGGTCTTCAGTTTCCATGGCGTGCCGCAACGCACGCTGGAACTCGGCGACCCGTACCACTGCGAATGCTACAAAACCGCGCGTCTGCTGGGCGAAGCCTTGGGCCTCAGCAAAGAACACTACAAGGTGACTTTTCAGTCGCGCTTTGGCAAAGCCAAATGGCTGCAACCCTACACCGAACCAACGCTGATCGCCATGGCCCAGTCAGGCGTCAAGCGGGTTGACGTGATGTGCCCCGGTTTCACCGGCGACTGCTTGGAAACGCTAGAAGAAATGAACGACGAAGCCCGCGAAGCCTTCATGCACGCAGGCGGCAAAACCTTCCACTACATCAGCTGCCTGAACGACAGCCCCGAATGGGCCGACGCCTTGGCCAGCATTTGCGAAGAGCACTTGAGCGGCTGGCCAACGCAGGAAGCTCCAGATGTTTCAGCGCTGGCGCAAAGCCGGGCTGAAGCTATTGGGCTGGGTGCGAAAACCTGAATTCGCTTGGCGGCATGACCCGCAGCCGTTCAACTGACCATCACTCCATGATAGTCAACACCGCGATGGGCATACTCATTTATCAATCGATTCTGTGACCACTTTATGAGCGATCAAACAGCAATTGAGGCCTCTCGAAATGCCCCCAGCAAAGGAAAGTTTTCGACGGCGAGTCGAATACGGTCGTTTGGTTGAATTCCCAAATCTTTGAATCTGTCAGCCCAGAACTGGCCACGCGAAAGACCGTCACGGTGATGCTGCCAGAACGCATATGAAAATGCATCAGCATCCTGATGCGTTGACCCCAAAAACAAAGGCGACGGCATTTGACCGCTAAGGTTCGAGTTAACCGGCACGCAACGGCGCGTATGGTTGAGCGAAAGGTTAGGTTTCACTCTTCCCCGGGGGCGTAGTCTGGACGTAGACAATCTGTTTGTCGCGGCCAACCAGTAGCCCTATGACCAAGAATACTGCGCCAAGAAAAACCCCGAGGATACCCATAAAGCCGGAAATCATTCCCCCGCCGATCGCGGCTCCGGCAGTAGCAGCACCTGCGTACTCACCACCTTTTTCAAGTGTGCCCGCAACTTGGGAGCCAGTGAACACGATTGCGGATAGGGGGAGCATGAACGAAAGCACTCCCGACGTAATTAGAAGGCGGCGCCAAGCCTTTCCAGCAGAAGGTGCTGTTACCGCAACCACTACACCAACGACCCAAAGTGCGAAAAACGCGATTGCACCGTAGTTTGCGCCAGAGCTTGGTTTTGACGCTCCTCCCACAGCAATGACGATCGCTCCCAAAATGGCGACTATTAGGCCGCCAATGATTCCCGCAAGTATCTTCATGATTGCTTACCTCCAATTGGTACTTTAGTATAAATCTTCGGCTTGCTCTCTTGCAGAGTTTTTTTATTATGTGTCACGCAAATACCCTTCACGCTGACACCTACCCAGCGGAGAGTGCATTGCTTGTGGAGGCCGGTGTTAACCAAACGAATACGTCCATCAAATCAGTGAACCAATTGTTTGGGAACACCCTTTCTCGCATCAATCTCTCCTAACATTCCACCGCACTGGCGACATCAATGCGTTACGGCCTCAGCAGCCACAGCGAGTTGATGTTTTCGGGTGCCTATCTGGCAGGCTCGACAATTTACCCGACGGGCTCCCGAGTTCGACACCAAACGCGATAAGCTGTTGATTCATATAGGGCGAGCTTGAAACTTGCCACTACAAGAGGGTCAACTGGGCGTCTTGGGTCGGTTTTTTGAGATTCAAAGTCTCCAGCACTTGGG
>JABMMH010000140.1 GCA_013205645.1 Polaromonas sp.
CCAGCGCCAGGTTCTTGAAGCGCACTTTGTCCTGGATCACCGCGTGCGTGCCGACTACCAGGGCAGCCGCGCCGCTTTCGATCATGGCCAGCGCCTCGCGCCGCTCTTTGGCTTTCTGGCTGCCGGTCAGCCAGGCGGTCTGTATACCCAAGGGCTCCAGCCAGCTGATGAGTTTGCGAAAGTGTTGCTCGGCCAGAATTTCAGTCGGCGCCATCAAGGCGCACTGCCAGCCCGCATCCATACAGCGAGCAGCTGCCAACGCCGCCACCACGGTTTTGCCAGAGCCGACATCGCCTTGCAGCAAGCGGTGCATCGGCACATTTTTTTGCAAGTCAGCGTCAATCTCATGGCCAACGCGCTGTTGCGCTGCGGTCAGCCGAAACGGCAGACGCTCTTGCAGTTGCTCGTACAGCGTGCACTGTGTACCGCGCATGGCTGGCGGTGTCAGCGGCGGCGCACGCATGGCACCGCGAATACGTCGGGCTTCGAGTTGCGACAGTTGCTGCGCCAGCAGTTCTTCGGCCTTCAGGCGCTGCCAAGCCGGGTGACTGCGGTCTTCCAGCGCCGCCAACGCCACATCGGGCGTTGGGTGGTGCAAGAAACGCAGGGACTCTCGCAGGCTGAACAAGGCGTGCAGCTGCGCCAGCCCTTCAGGCGGCACCGTCTCGTTCAAATCGGCGCGGGCGACACCGCTAGGCACGGCTTTGCGCAAATAAGCCTGCGGCAGGCCCGCGACCGTCGGATAAACCGGCGTCAGTGACGCCGGCAAAGTGCCACCGGCAAGCTTGAATGTCGGGTGCACCATTTCGCGAGACACAAAACCACCGCGCAACTCGCCGCGGACCCGCACCTGAGCCCCAACGCTGAGGGTTTTTTGGTGCGCCGGGTAAAAGTTGATGAAGCGCAAGATGCAGCTGTCGCTACCGTCGTTCACCGTCACGCGCAGTTGTCGGCGCGGCTTGAAGCTGATCTCGCTGTGCGTGACCTCGGCTTCGATCTGCACGGTCTCGCCATCGCGGGCATCGGCCAGCAGGGTGATACGCGTTTCATCCTCATAACGCAAAGGCAGGTGCAGCGCCAGATCAATGTCGCGCCGCAACCCTAGTTTGTCGAGCAGCTTTTGCGCGTGCGTTTTTTCAGCGGGCTTGGGCGATGCCGCAGCGGTCGGGCTAGACGTTCGAGAAGTGGCGGCAGAAGGCGGCATGGGACAATTGTGCCTCCATGCACACGCCCTCCCAGACCCTTTCCCAGCCCCTCCCCACGCACATGTCAAAGACCGCCTTCACGCTCAGTGATTTCGACTTCACTTTGCCCGAGGAACTGATCGCCCAGCATCCACCCGCCGAGCGCAGCGGCTCGCGCCTGCTCGACGGTCGCCAAGCCCCGGTCACAGACCGGCGCTTCACCGATCTGGCCACGCTGCTGAACCCCGGCGATCTGCTGGTCTTCAATGACACGCAAGTGGTCAAGGCACGGCTGTATGGCCAAAAAACCAGCGGCGGACGCCTCGAATTACTGATTGAACGCGTCCTCGTCGGCGGCAGTGTGGCGTTTGAAGTCGCGGCGCACATGAAGGTCAGCAAAAAACCGCTGCCCGGCGCGCGTTTATTGATGGACGGCGGTTTCACCGCCACGCTATTGGGGCGCTGGCCGAATGCAGACGGCCCGCTGTACCGATTTGCCCTGAGCGCCGACCCCTATGCGCTGATGTCCGCCCACGGCCACGTGCCGTTGCCGCCCTACATCACACACAGCGATTCGGCCGAAGACGAGCAGCGTTACCAAACTGTCTTTGCCAAGCACCCGGGTGCGGTCGCCGCGCCCACGGCCGCCCTGCACTTTGACGCCGCCATGCTGGCGCAGCTAACAGCACGCGGCATTCCACAAGCCAGCGTCACGCTGCACGTCGGCGCCGGCACGTTTCAGCCGGTCAAGACAGAAAACATCGCCGATCACACCATGCACTTCGAGCGCTTTGAAGTGCCAGCTGCGACTCGCCAAGCGATCGCTGACTGCCGTGCGCGCGGCGGCCGCGTGGTGGCAGTTGGCACCACCACCGTGCGAGCGCTGGAGTCGCAAGCGCTGTTTGGTGAGGCCTGCGACGACACGAATATTTTCATCACGCCGGGGTTTGAGTTCCGCGTGGTCGACCTGCTGCTGACCAATTTTCATTTGCCCAAAAGCACCTTGATGATGTTGGTCAGCGCTTTTTCGGGTTACGAGCACATCATGG
>JABMMH010000141.1 GCA_013205645.1 Polaromonas sp.
CCCTACGCTGCCGGTCATGGCCGACCAGCCCAGTACCGGCGGCATGGCGCCAGAAGCACCGCCAATGACAATGTTTTGCGGCGTCAGCGGCTTCAAGATGACGGTGTAGACCACGGCGTAGCCGACAAAGGTGGCAAAAGTCAGCCACATCGTCAAAGGGTTGACCCAGACATACAAAACAAACGAGCCGACAGCGCACAGCAACGCCGAAAAACCCAGCGTCAAACCGTTGTTCAGTTGGCCCTGCGCTGTCGGGCGCCACGCAGTGCGCCGCATTTTGGCGTCGATCTGTTGCTCCACCAAACAGTTGAAAGCTGCCGCTGCACCGGCCACCAGCCAGATACCGGCACAGGCGATCAGCGCCAATTGCACGTTGGCCCAACTCGGCACGCCAGGCACGGCCAAGACCATGCCGATGAGCGCGCAAAACACAATCAACTGCACCACGCGTGGCTTGGTCAGCGCATAAAACTGCGCCCAACGGGAGACCAGAAATGGCAAGGGCGCGCTTGGCGCTGGGGAGGGTTCAGTAGGGTTCATGCGGACAATCTTGGAGCCTTCAATTTTCGCGCAGAACTGGCCGCGCGGCACGGCGGCAAGAAAACAAAGCGCCTGTCATCACCACCACCAAGGCCGCAGCGCCGCCGGTGTGCGAAACCGCTGCAATCAATGGCCAGCCAAGCACCACATTGCTGACGCCCGTGACGAGTTGCCACAGCACCAGCGCCACGATCCAATGGGCATGCATGCGCATGCCAGGCGAACGGTACAGCTGGCGCGCCAGCAGCAACAGCACCGCAAACACCAGGTAAGCCGTCAGCCGGTGGACATAGTGAACGGCGGTCAGCGCTTGAAAGGTGAAGTTAGCGTCGCCATGACCCGCGCCGAGTTCACGCCATAGCGTGAAGCCAAGTCGGAAATCCATGGCCGGCCAGTAGGAGCCTTGGCAAGACGGAAATTCAGTGCAAGCCAGCACGGCGTAATTGGTGCTGACCCAGCCGCCCAAAGCGATCTGCAGCCACAGCAGGGCAAAACCTATCAGGAGCAGCCACCACGTGCTGCGCGGCACAGTCACTACCCGCACATCGCCAGCCGCCACAGCAAAGCGAGCCGACTGCGCACGCAACAAAGCCAGCAAAACCATGCCGCCGAGCAAATGCAGGGTGACGATGGCCGGAAAGAGTTTCATGGTCACCGTTAACGCACCGAAAGCGCCTTGCAAACACACCCACACCAAGGTCAGGGTTGGCCACCACGGTTGCAACACATCGGACGCACTTTGACCGGTAGATGGGGCCACAGGCTCACGCTGCAGCCGAGCTTGCCGACGCGCCAGCCAAGTGACGGCTGTCAGCGTCAAGATCAGCACACCAACGCCGGTCGCCAAATAGCGGTGAATCATCTCAATCCAGGCTTTCGGATGCGTCACCGGCCCCGTCGGCATGGCCGCTTGGGCTTGCGTGATGTCAGCGTGTGCGCCCAGCGGGCTAGCGTTGCCGTAACAACCCGGCCAGTCCGGACAACCGAGGCCTGAATCGGTCAGGCGTGTGAAGGCACCAAACAGCACCAGATCAAAGGTCAAGAACAGCGTCACCAGCGTCAGCATGCGCAGCCGATGCGGCAATGGTGCGTTGCGGCTGCGCAGCCAGACCCAAGCGAGCGGGCCGAGCGCCACCACCAAGCCCATTAGCATCAGGCGAATGGCTGGACTGAAGTCGTAAAGCGCTTGTTCAGTCATGGCTTGGCTGTTGGGGTGCTGGCTGGGTCCATGCTGGGTCGGCCTTCATTGTCCCAGCTGCTTGAAGCACGCAGCAAGCGCTCAAGATCAAGCTTGGCTTTGCCGGCACCCGTAGTATCCATCGGGGAGGGAAAGCGCATCATCCAGTTGCCCAGCGGATCGACCAGGTACAAGTGGTCTGCCAGTGATTTTCCGGGGACGGGTTCTAGCCATTGCGCCAAGTCTGCGGGGTTGACGCGCAGCACGGTGGCGTCTTTGAGCGCTGGCGCCAGTGCCGCCGGAATCGGCGCGTCGTCAGTGACCAGCCAGACCCAATCGAGCCGGTCTTTTTCGCGTCCCAAAGACTCGCGCAGCTGGCGCTGAAAGTAAAGATGCTGCTGGCACACCGCATCGCAGGCAGCACCGGCCACGCTGATCAGCAGCCACTGGTCTTTGAGTCCGCTCACGGGCAACGCAGCGCCGCCTAGCGTCGTGACGTTGAAAGATGGCAGGGGACGCTGCGGCGTGATGAGTTCGCCGTAATTGCGCCGACCTTCGGGCCGCACCACGTAATACATGAAGTAAGAGGCGAGCACCGGCGCGGCGCATACCAGCAGGATGAACAGCATCTTCAAACGACCGCTGGTGTTGACTGGGGCTGACTGCTCAAGCCCCGGCAGTGCATGCACGGTCAAGTCCAGTGGCTGGTCTTGATCGGGACGGTTCTGGCCTGGGGACCGTGGCGAAGGCTGCTCAGTAGACATGGCGGATCATCAGACTTTGTTGTTGAATTGTGAAGCAGACCGGCGTTGACGGCGCGGCGAGATCAGCTGAAACCAGATGTACAGACCGAGCACCAAGGCACACAATCCAAACCACTGAAAAGCGTAACCATAGTGTTTGTCGACACCGGTGTTGGGCGCAGCCCAATCGCGCTGCAAGCCATCACTTGCGGGATCGACTTGAATCACCAGCGCAGGCAGCAGCGGCAAGCCGGTTTCAACAGCGAAAACTTCAATGTCGAGATTTTGCCGGATGCGGCCGGTGTCAGTACCTTTGAAGGCATATAACTTGGCTGGATCGGGGGCCATTCGCCCGCGCAGCGTGACGGTTTGTGTTGGCGTTTCAATCGGTACCAAAGCGGTACGGTCTTGAAAGTTACGGGGAATCCAGCCGCGTTGTACCAGCACCGACTTGTCTGTCCCGGTCAACAGCAAAGGCGTCATCACCCAAAAGCCGGGCTTGGTGTTCATAGGGCGGTTGTCGAGGTAAACCGTGTGCTGGGCCTGCCAGCGTCCTGACAACTCTATCAGTCGGTCAACCGCCACAACACGCTGACCCGAGCCTTCGTTAGTGGCCACAAGATCGGCTTGGGTCAGTGGCGGCAACACCTTTTGTTGGTCGATCGAGGCTTGCATCGCAAGCTTTTGCGCCGCACGACCTAGCTGCCACTGACCGAGCGAGAAGGTCAGCGCAGCCATCAACAGGGACGCCGCCGTGACGACCCAAAAGCGCCAAGTGCGTGTGGAGTCTTTCATGGGCGGATAATCAGGTTTATGTCGTATCTCATTGCATTCGCTTTTGTCGCTATTTTGGGCAGCTTGGCCTCCGCCCTTTACTTCATGATGAAGGACGGGACTGACGGTAAAGCCAAGACCAGCAATATGGCCCGTGCCTTGGCGATTCGTGTCGGTTTGTCCGTTCTGCTGTTTATTTGCATCTTGCTGGCATGGAAATTCGGCTTCATACAACCGACCGGACTGCCGTCCGGCGGCTGAGCTCAATCGTCTTTGTAACTATCCGCCCCAGGGCATCAAAAAAAAGGCCGCTTGAAGCGGCCTTTTTTGATGCCCGCGCTAGCAAGCACTCAGAGCCAATAAACCAAGATGTAGAGGCCCAGCCAAACCACGTCGACAAA
>JABMMH010000142.1 GCA_013205645.1 Polaromonas sp.
GCCATTGGCACCAGCACGTCCATGAAGTCCGGGTGCGCGATGCCCCACATCCAAACCTGCATGCCGCCCATGGAATTACCCAACACCATGCGCACATGTTTGACGCCCAAGCCTTCGGTGACCAGCCGGTGTTGTGCTGCCACCATGTCGGCATAGTTGTAGCGCGGGAACTGGGCGCGCAGCCCGTCAGACGGCTTGCTCGAACGGCCGGCGCCCACCGCGTCCGGCAAGATGATGAAGTATTTGCTGGCGTCTAGCGCCTGACCCGGCCCGAACAACTGCCCGGCAAATGCTGGCGTCAACATGCGCGCACCCGAGCCGGCCGTGCCATGCAATATCACCACCGGCTCTCCTGTTGGATCACCCACCGTGGTGTAGCCGAGCTTCAGCTCGGGCATGACCTCACCCGTGTGAAAGCGAAAGTCCTTGGCGGTCCAGCTGCCCTGCTTGGGCATCGGATAATTTTGCGCCACAGCACACAGAGTCAAAGTCGACAAAAGCAATCCGATCAATTTTTTCATCCAGCGCTGCATGGTCAGACTTTCAGGTTGAATCAAGTTCATCCACATTGAGGGCATCACGCCGCCGATGGAGCCGCCGCAAATTCTAAGGCGGCGGGCACGGCAAAATAGGCAGCGGCATCTCAGCGTTTACCCTTTGACGTTGCCCTTCAACTAGGCACAAAGTCATCGCTCGATCAAGAAGTGCTACCGTCTGCATTCAACAAGAAAGACTTTCATGACCCAACTCACACTGGCACAAGCCAACAAGATCATCGACTCAGCGCTTGAGCAGTCCAAAAAAATGGGCTACAACCCCATGACCGTCGTGGTCCTTGATGAAGCCGGCCACGTCAAAGCCACGCAGCGCGAAGACGGCGCCAGCATGTTCCGCATCGACGTTGCCACCGGCAAAGCCTGGGGCGCGGTCGGCATGGGGATTTCAAGCCGCGGTCTCAGTGAACGCGCCAAAGACAACCCTAATTTCTTCTTGTCGCTGGCGGCCACGTCGGGCGGGAAATTTTTACCACAACCCGGTGCGGTGCTGATCAAAAATGCCGAAGGCGCCATTTTGGGTGCGGTGGGCGCCAGCGGCGGCACAGGTGATGAAGATGAAGCCATATGCGCACATGGCGTGCTGGCCGCAGGCTTCAAGACGACCTGAGTTTGACCTAAGCCACAAGGACGAGATTTTGAATTTCATCGCAGCTGGAAACATCACCTCTCTCGACCTGTGGATCATTGGTCTGTACGGCATCTGCATCTTGGCCACCGGCCTGTGGGTGTCCCGCAAAATTGAAAGCACCGACGACTATTTTCTGGCTGGCCGCAGCTTGGGCTGCGCCGCCATCGGTTTTTCCTTGTTTGCCTCGAATATCTCCGGCACCACGCTGGTCGGCCTGAGCGGACAAGCCTACACCTCGGGCATTTCGGTCGCCAACTACGAGTGGATGGCTGGCCTGCTGTTTCTGTTCATGGCCTTTGTGACGGTGCCGGTTTTCTTCAAGCAGCGCATCACCACCATCCCTGAATATCTGGAACGGCGTTACAGCCCGACGGTGCGCCGTTACTTCTCTGCGTTGACGATCTTTTTGTCGATCTTCGTCGACACCGCCGGCAGCATTTTTGCGGGTGTGTTGATTCTGCAAGTGTTCTTTCCCGGATTGCCATTCTGGCCGAGTTGCGTCGGCTTGGCGGTGTTTGCCGGGGCTTACACCGCGATTGGCGGCTTGCGTGCGGTGGTCTACACCGACGTCATCCAAGCCATCGTGCTGCTGGCTGGATCGACGGCGTTGACGTGGATTATTTTTGCTGCCAACGGCTACTCGTGGACACAAGCCACCGCCGGTTTGCCACCGGGCCACTTGTCGCTGATCCGGCCTTTAGACGACCCGAATTTACCGTGGCTGGGCACCTTGATCGGTGTGCCGATTCTGGGGTTTTATTACTGGTCAACCAACCAATACATCGTGCAGCGCGTGCTGGCGGCGCGCACCTTGGACCATGCGCGTTGGTCGCTGACGCTGGCCGGCCTGCTTAAGTTGACGCCCTTGTTCATCATGGTTTTGCCCGGCGCGATGGCCGCCAGCATACTGCCCGACATCGCGCGGGCCGACACTGTTTTTCCGACGCTGGTGACCACGCTGCTGCCTTCAGGCCTGCGCGGTCTGGTATTGGCCGGTCTGATCGCCGCCATCATGTCGACCATTGACAGCACCTTGAACGCAGCCTCGACCTTGGTGTATCACGACTTCTTGAGCGAGAAACAAAAGACGCGCATGGGCCAAAAAGGGGCTGTGACGATGGCGCGGCTGCTGACCGTGGTGTTCATGCTGCTGGCCGCGTTGTGGGCGCCGATGATCAGCTCCTTCCCCGGTATCTTTGCGTATTTACAGGAGATCTTTTCATACGCTGTGCCGCCTGTCGTCGCCATCTTTTTGTTGGGTCTGTTCTGGCCGCGCACCACGCCTGCAGCCGCACTGGCCACCTTGATCATTGGGCATGCCATGGGACTCGCCACCTTGCTCAGCAAACAAGCCGGTTGGCTGACCCTGCATTTCACGATTGTGGCGGGCCTGACCACCGGCCTGTGTCTGCTGATCTGCATTGTTGTGAGTCTGTGCACGACTCCGCGCGATGACCCTGACATGCGCTCTTCGCTGTGGCGGTTGGAGATGGTGCAACCCGATCAGCAGCGCGGCTGGTTGTTGGACTACCGGGTTCAGGTGGTTGCGGTTGCGTCACTGACGCTGGCGATTGTTGTCGCCTTCTGGTAGCACTGAGGTTTCGTTGAGCGTGACAGTTTCGTCACGGTGATGTCACATCAGCGTCATAGCATGAACTTTCGTTTTAACCAACACGAAAGAATTCATGAAAATCAACTATGCGGTGATGGCTCTTGGTGCTTTGATGGCTTTCGGCAGTGCCCAAGCCATGGATCCGCGCTACAAAGACACGAACGGCGACATGGTCGCCGATGCGCCCACGGCGGCCAGCGACCTGCGTGACCCCGCGACACTGGTATTTGCTTACACCCCGGTGGAAGACCCGGCCGTCTACGCCAAGGTTTGGGACAGCTTTATCGCCCACCTGTCAAAAGTCACGGGTAAAAAGGTCCAGTTCTTTCCAGTGCAATCGAACGCCGCACAAATTGAGGCCATGCGAGCCGGCCGACTCCACGTGGCTGGCTTCAACACCGGCTCCAATCCACTGGCTGTCAACTGCGCCGGCTTTGTGCCCTTTACCATGATGGCGTCCAAGGACAACCGCTTTGGTTACGAGATGGAAATCATCACCTACCCTGGCAGCGGCGTGAGCAAGGTTGCAGACATCAAGGGCAAAAAAATGGCCTTCACATCAGAGACGTCGAACTCCGGCTACAAAGCGCCGTCGGCACTGCTGCGTGACGAATTCAAATTGGAAGCCGGCAAAGACTTCACGACGGTTTTTTCGGGCAAACATGACAACTCCATCTTGGGCGTGGCCAACAAGGACTATCCGGTGGCCGCCATTGCCAATTCAGTGAAGGCCCGAATGGAGGCACGCGGCATGGTCAAACCTGAGCAGCTCACGGTGATCTACAAATCGCAGACCTTCCCGACCACGGGTTACGGCCACGCCCACAACCTCAAACCCGAGTTGGCCGCCAAAATCAAAGAAGCTTTTTTCAGCTTCAACTGGGAAGGCACCGAGCTGGCCAAAGAATTCAACAAGGGCGAGCCGCCACAAGAAAAGTTCATGCCCATCACCTACAAGCAGCACTGGCAAGTGGTCCGCGAGATTGATCGCGCCATGGGCGTGAGCTACGCCTGCAAGTAAGGGGCTGAGATGCTGGAACTGAGCGCGCTGGAAAAGCGCTACCCGACCGGTGACCTCGCGCTCAAGGGCGTCAGCCTGAAGGTCGGCCTAGGCGAAGTCTTGGGCTTGATCGGGCCGTCCGGTGCGGGCAAGTCAACCCTGATTCGTTGCATCAACCGGCTGGTCACGCCCAGCGGCGGGCATGTGCTGCTGGAAGGCCAAGACCTGAGCACCTTGTCGAGCTCGGGTCTGCGCCGGGCCCGGCGGCAGATCGGCATGATCTTTCAGGAATACGCACTGGTTGAACGCCTGAGTGTGATGGAAAACCTGCTGTCGGGTCGGCTGGGTTACACCGGTTTCTGGGCCAGCTGGTTTCGCCGTTTTCAAGGCGACGACATTGCACGGGCTTACGAGTTGCTTGACCGCGTCGGCCTGTCCGGCATGGAGAACAAACGTGCCGATGCGCTGTCGGGCGGACAGCGTCAGCGCGTGGGCATTGCGCGCGCACTGATGCAAAGCCCCAAGCTGCTGCTGGTGGACGAACCCACCGCCAGCCTGGACCCCAAAACCTCACGGCAAATCATGCGGCTGATTTTGTCGCTGTGCCAAGAGCGGGGACTGGCGGCCATCGTGAATATTCATGACGTGGTGCTGGCGACCGAATTTTTGCCGCGCATTGTGGGCTTGCGCGCCGGCGAGATGGTCTACGACGGTCCGGCCAAAGCCGTCGACCACGCCGTGCTGACGCGCGTCTATGGCGCCGAAGACTGGACGGCCATTACCCAGCGGCTGCAGGCGACCGACGAGGCATCGCCGGCACACGTCGTCCCGGACACCCAGCGCTCCGCTCTGGCCGCGGCATGAGCAACCCAACCCTGGGTCACTATCCCCGGCAATGGCGCAAACCAGCCTTCATCGAAAGCCGCTACCAACGCTGGGGCTGGATGCTGGCGGCCACTGTTTATTTGGTGCTGGCACTCGCCTCAATGGAGATCAACTGGGCCCGCTTGAGCGACGGCATGGCACGAGGCTGGCTGTTCGTAGGCGCCTTTTTGCAACCCAACTTCAGCGACCGTCAAGGCGACATCATTCAGGGCTTCAAAGAAAGTCTGACCATGACGGTGGGTGCCACCGCGCTGGGTGTGTTGCTGTCAATACCGGTGGCTATCGGTGCGGCACGCAATCTGGCGCCGCTCTGGATTTACCTGCTGTGCCGGGGCTTTATTGCCATCTCACGCACGCTCAATGAAATCATCGTCGCCATATTTTTTGTGGCTATGTTTGGCTTTGGCCCGTTCGCCGGCTTTCTGACCCTGACCTTTGCGACCATCGGTTTCATGGCCAAACTGATGGCCGAAAACATGGAAGAAATTGAAGCCAGCCAACTTGAAGCCTTGCGCGCCACCGGCGCCAGCTACGGACAACTGCTTGACTTTGCCGTGCTCTCCCAAGTGCTGCCGCGTTTGATCGGCTTGTCGCTGTACCGGCTGGACATCAACTTTCGAGAGTCGGCCGTGATTGGCATTGTGGGCGCGGGCGGCATCGGTGCGACGCTCAACACGGCCATGGACCGCTACGAGTTCGACACGGCAGCGGCCATTATTCTTGTCATCATCGCCATCGTCATGGTGGCCGAGTACGCCTCGGGCTGGCTCAGAAAGCGAATCCTATGACGTACTCTGATGTGACGAACCCTGCGCCGCGACATGCCTTCTGGCGCAAGCGCAGCGCCAAGCGCGAGTTGATGCACTTCATGGCTTGGGTGCTGACGTTGGCGTTTGTGTCTTGGACGTTTCAGGTCATGACGCAAGACACCATCTGGTCTTTTGTGCTGGATGCACCGGCTCAAGCCAGCGACATTGGTGGGCGCATGATGCCGCCGGCCTGGAGCTTCATGTCTGAGTTGTGGTGGCCGCTGTGGGAGACGCTGAACATGGCGACGCTGGGCACGCTGCTGGGCTTGGCACTGGCGGTGCCGGTGGCTTTTCTGGCCGCGCACAACACTACCCCGAGCCGCCACTTTGTGCGGCCGCTGGCCTTGCTGGTCATCGTCGCTTCGCGCTCCATCAACTCGCTGATCTGGGCTTTGCTGTTGGTCGCCATCATCGGGCCGGGCGTGCTGGCCGGCACCATCGCCATTGCGATGCGCTCCATTGGATTCATCGGCAAACTGCTCTACGAGGCGATAGAAGAAATCGACCCAAAACAGGTGGAGGCGATCAGCGCAACAGGGGCTTCCGGGCCGCAAGTCATGGCTTGGGGTATTGCGCCGCAAGTTGCCCCAACGCTGGCCGGCATCAGCGTCTTTCGCTGGGACATCAACATCCGCGAATCTGCCGTGCTCGGGCTGGTCGGCGCAGGCGGCGTCGGTGTCAAGCTTGAAGCGGCACTGGGTACGCTGGCTTGGCCCAACATCACGATGCTGCTGATCGCCATTCTGGCCACCGTGGTGGTGAGCGAATGGATCACGGCGCAGGTACGTCAAAAATTGATTTGATGCGGGTAGCCCAGTTGGCTCAGCAGAAAATAAACGCGAGCATGGCCGCATCGTCGGCCAAGTTCAGCATGGCGTATTCCGACACGCGGTAGCTGAACATGGTCAGCCGTTCGATCCAGTGGTCTGTTTTCATACCGGCGTTGTCTCGGGTTTATTTTCAGTTGGAGAGCAGCGTGATGGCAACGCCCAACAGGCCGCAAACGCCAATGACATGAATCACGTTGCGCTGGTATTTGAACAGCGCAACCGCTGCGGCGACCGCGATCACCGCGGAAGGCACGTCAAAGGCGCCGCTAAAGCCTTGCGGCCACAGCACGTGGTAACCAAAGAACATGGCCAGGTTCAAGATGACGCCGACGACGGCCGCTGTGATGGCGGTCAAGGGTGCGGTGAACTTGAGGTCGTTGTGCGTGCTTTCCACCAATGGGCCGCCCGCCAAGATGAACATAAACGACGGCAGAAAAGTAAACCAAGTCACCAAGCTGGCGGCGACAGCTCCGGCCAGAAATAAGCTCTCTGGACCCAACACTTCTTTGACGTAACCGCCGATGAAGCCAACAAAAGCCACCACCATGATCAGCGGGCCGGGCGTGGTTTCACCCAACGCCAAGCCATCGATCATTTGCGTTGCGGTGGCCCAGCCGAATTGGTCTACTGCGCCTTGGTAAACATAGGGCAGCACCGCGTAGGCGCCGCCAAATGTCATCAACGCCGCCTTGGTGAAAAACCAACTCATTTGCGTGAAGGTGTGGTCCCAGCCAAATTGCAACACCAACCATCCCATGGGCACGGCCCATAACAAGGCACCAATGGCCACTACTTGAATCAAGCGCCGCCAGTTGAACAACGCATGCTCAGGCGTGGGTGTGTGGTCATCAATCAGTGCCGCGCCGAAGGACTTGTTTGAGGCGCCGTGGCCACCGCCGACTTTGAAGGTCTCCGGCGCCAATCGCCCGCCTAGGTAACCAATGAGCGCGGCCCCCACAACGATGAAGGGGAACGGCACGTTGAGTGCAAAGATCGCCACAAAACTGGCCGCTGCGATGGCCCACAAGGCATTGTTCTTCAAGGCGCGTGAGCCAATCCGATGCGCCGCATGCACAACGATCGCCGTCACCGCAGGCTTGATGCCGTAGAAGATGCCCGCAATCAAAGGCACCTCACCAAAGGCGATGTAGACCCACGTCAGGACGATCAAAATAAACAACGATGGCAGTACAAACAGCGCCCCAGCCACGATGCCGCCACGCGTTTTGTGCAGCAGCCAGCCGATGTAAATCGCCAGTTGCTGCGCCTCTGGGCCGGGCAAGACCATGCAGTAATTGAGCGCATGCAGAAAGCGTTTTTCAGAGATCCAGCGGCGGCGCACCACAAGCTCTTCATGCATGATGGCGATTTGGCCAGCTGGGCCGCCAAAGCTGATAAAACCCAGCTTGAGCCAGAACCAAAAAGCTTGCCCAAAACTCACCTGCGGCGCAACCTCGCTCAATGTTGCATGGGGGTTTGACTCATTTGGGGTGCTCATAGGGCTTTCTCGTTTTGTTGAAAGGTGAACAGCAAGCCATCAAACACGGCAGATGCTGTTGCTAAAAGTTGGTCATCGTCTTCGATGGTTTGACGCAGGCCTTGAAGCACACTGTCGATGCCTGAGGCTTGCGCTGGCTGAACGCCTCCCACATCAAGGTAATGAACGAACAAGCCAAGACGCCCCATCGCAGGACTCGTGAGGCCAAAACTTGCGGCCAACACTTCGAAGGTCACCCGCGAACCCACGTGGCTGAAGGTTGCGCCATCAAAGCCGAAGCCGAGTGCATTTTAGGGACAGTCCTCGGGCTTGTTGAGCCAAGCGCTGGCCAGTCGATCCACCCAAGGC
>JABMMH010000143.1 GCA_013205645.1 Polaromonas sp.
ATGCCCTTGACCTTTTTGCCGTACATGATCTTGTTCTTGACGACGCCAAACATGTGGCACATTTTTTCTTCGGTGTCGGCGATCAGCTCGAACGGCAGCTCTAACTTGGCCTTGAACTCGTCGTGCGACTTCATGTTGTCGCGGGAGACGCCGAAAACCGTGGCGCCGGCTTTGACGAAGTCTTTGTACTTGTCACGAAACTGCATAGCTTCCGTGGTGCAACCCGGGGTATTGTCCTTGGGGTAAAAATACAGAACGACGACTTTGCCCAAATGGGTTTGGTTGGAAACTTTGAGACCGCCCGTGGCGACTGCATCAAATTCGGGGAGAAGTTTATTAACGACGACTGCCATACTGCGTAGACCCTGACAAAAGTTGAGATTGGCCGTTGACCTTTAGCTGCAAAAGAGGCTGTCAAGCTCAGTGTTGCGCCTCATGCAACCCGATATTTTACTCTTAAAGAGTATTTGCGCGGCCGCTCATCAGTTGACGGGCTCAATCAGCAACGCCACCATGACGTGACGACCTTCGCCAGCGAGGATGTTGTAGGTTCGGCAAGCGGCCAAGGTGTCCATGGTTTCCATGCCGATGCGCTGCGCCATCAGATGGCGCAAAAAAGCGGGTGGCGGAAAGCGCAGACGCGCGCCGCTGCCAAAAATGACCAGTTCAGGGCGCAAACCAGCCAGTTGGTCGAAGTGTTCAGGGGTGAGGTCTTCAAATCGGCTGCAGTGCCAGTCAATCAACTCCCCGCTGGAGCCGATGATGACGCTGCGTTCAATTTTTTCGGCTGCGCCGTTTCTGGCCAGTCCGACCCAGCCAGGCCCATAGCCAAGGATGGACTGGACGTCAAGGCGGTCAGGCTGGAGTTTCATGGGGTTTTCTGGCGTTTGGGGGTGAGATTGGGAGAAGGAAACGGCGATTCGTCAGCATGCCATGTTGACGCTTTGCCCGCGCCTGAAGTGTTATTTTATGTGGTCAAATTATGAATTCGGCTTGATTCTGTTGGTTGCAGACGTTTGTGGTGCAGCCAACAAGGCTCAGGCCAAGACTTGAGCGAAAGAATTTTTCATGCAAAGCCAACCCAAGCAAGCCAAACCCATCACCAAATCAGCCAAGCTGGCGAACGTCTGTTATGACATCCGTGGTCCGGTGATGGAAGCGGCGCGCCAAATGGAGGAAGAGGGTCAAAAGATCATCAAGCTCAACATTGGCAATCTGGCGGTGTTTGGTTTTGACGCCCCTGAAGAAATTCAGCAGGACATGATCCGCAACCTGCCCAACTCGGCCGCGTACTCTGACTCCAAAGGCATTTTTGGTGCGCGCAAGGCCGTCATGCACGAGACGCAAAAGCAAGGCATCAAGGGCGTCACGCTGGACGATATTTACCTTGGCAATGGCGCCAGTGAGTTGATCGTCATGGCGACCAATGCGCTGCTGAATGATGGCGATGAGTTGCTGTTGCCGGCCCCCGATTACCCGCTGTGGACGGCTGCGGTGAGCTTATCTGGCGGCACGCCGGTGCATTACCTGTGCGACGAGGCCAACGGTTGGATGCCTGACTTGGCCGATATCAAACGCAAGATCACGCCCAACACCAAGGGCATTGTGGTGATCAACCCGAACAACCCGACCGGTGCGCTTTACTCCGATGATTTGCTGCGCGAGATCATCAAGCTGGCGCGTCTGCACGACCTGGTGATTTTTGCCGATGAGGTCTATGACAAAGTGCTTTACGACGATCGCAAGCACACCGCCATCGCCAGCCTGTCAGACGACATCCTGACGCTGACTTTTAACTCACTGTCCAAAAGTTACCGGTCTTGCGGCTACCGCGCCGGCTGGTTGGTGGTGTCTGGCGACAAAAAACGTGCGCGCGACTACATCGAAGGCCTGAACATGCTGTCGAGCATGCGCCTGTGTGCCAACGTGCCAGGCCAGTGGGCGATTCAAACCGCGCTGGGCGGGTACCAAAGCATCAACGACTTGGTGGGCGAGGGCGGCCGTTTGCGTCGGCAACGCGACATCGCGTTTGAGCTGATCACGGCCATTCCGGGCGTGACCTGCGTCAAACCGAGTGCGGCCCTGTACATGTTTCCTCGGCTTGATCCGACCCTGTACCCGATTGCCAATGACCAAGAATTCATTTTTGAAATGCTGCAAGAAACCAAGGTCTTGCTGGTGCAAGGCACCGGTTTCAACTGGCCATCACCAGACCATTTCCGCATTGTTTTTTTGCCGCATGAAGCTGACCTGCGCGAAGCCATTGGCCGCGTCGCTAAATTCTTGGAAGGCTATCGCAACCGCAGTGTTGTGGTACCCGCTTTGAAGGCTGTTAAAGCCGCGGCATAAATCTCTTTTACTTTACTGAATTAAGCATGAAATCTAGCAATCTGAAGCCTATCAAAGTTGGCCTCCTGGGTATTGGAACTGTCGGCAGCGGTGTTTTTAACGTGTTGCAACGCAACCAAGAAGAAATTTTGCGGCGCGCAGGCCGTGGCATTGACATCGCCATGGTGGCAGACCTGGACACGGCGCGCGCGCAAGCGGTGGTCGGCCCCAACGTGCAAGTGGTGAATGACGCGCGGGCGGTCATTGCCAACCCTGAGATTGACATCGTCATCGAGCTGATCGGTGGCTACGGCATTGCAAAGCAGTTGGTGCTGGAAGCGATTGAAGCCGGCAAACACGTGGTGACGGCCAACAAGGCCTTGATCGCTGTGCACGGCACGGAGATTTTTGCCGCCGCGCACCGCAAGGGCGTGATGGTAGCGTTTGAAGCGGCGGTGGCTGGCGGCATCCCGATCATCAAGGCGCTGCGCGAAGGCTTGACCGCCAACCGCATCGAGTGGATCGCCGGCATCATCAATGGCACGACCAATTTCATCTTGAGCGAAATGCGCGACAAAGGCTTGGACTTTGATGTCGCCCTCAAGGACGCGCAGCGGCTTGGCTATGCCGAAGCCGACCCAACCTTTGACATCGAAGGCGTCGACGCCGGCCACAAGGTCACCATCATGTCGGCCATCGCTTTCGGCATTCCGGTGCAGTTTGACAAGGCTTATGTCGAGGGCATCACTCAGCTGAACGCACAAGACATTAAATACGCAGAGCAACTGGGTTACCGCATCAAGCTCTTGGGCATCACCAAGCGTGTGGCCAATGGTGTTGAGTTGCGCGTGCACCCGAGCTTGGTGCCGGCCAAGCGTTTGATCGCCAATGTCGAGGGCGCGATGAACGCCGTGATGGTGCAAGCCGATGCCTTGGGCACCACGCTGTATTACGGCAAGGGCGCCGGCAGTGAGCCGACAGCCAGCGCCGTGATCGCAGACCTGGTCGACATCACGCGCTTGCACAGTGCCGAAGCCGCTCAGCGCGTGCCGTATTTGGCCTTCCAGCCAGACGCCATGAGTGACGCGCCGATCTTGCCAATGAGCGAAGTCGTGACCAGTTACTACCTGCGCCTCAAAGTGGCAGACCAAGCCGGTGTGCTGGCGCGCGTGACTGGCTTGTTGGCCGAGGCTGGCATCAGCATTGACGCCATGCTGCAGCGCGAAGCCGATGAGGTTGGTGGGGCAGGTTCAACGCAGACAGATTTGATCATCCTCACGCACGACTGTGTCGAAGCCAAGATGAACGCGGCCATCGCGCAGATGCAACTTTTGCCGACCGTGCTGGCGCCAATCACCCGCATCCGAAAAGAGGAACTGGCCTGATGCGTTACCTCTCCACGCGCGGTCATGCCGACCGCAAACAATTTTGCGAAATTTTGCTCGAAGGATTGGCACCTGACGGTGGCTTGTACCTGCCCGAGCACTACCCGGTGGTTGACGCCGCCAAACTGTCGGCTTGGCGCGAGGTCTACCTGAAGCAAGGTTACGCCGACTTGGCTTTTGAAATTCTCTCGCTCTACATCGACGATATTCCCGCCGATGATCTGCGGGCGCTGTGCCGCAAGACCTATACCGCCGCAGTTTTCGGTAGCCCGGAAATTGTGCCGTTGAAAAAGCTTGAAGATGCTGCAACGGATGCATCTCAAGCCGGTTTTTATCTGCAAGCCTTGTCGAATGGCCCGACGCTGGCCTTCAAAGACATGGCCATGCAGCTGCTCGGCAATTTGTTTGAATACGAGCTGGCCCGCCGCAACGAAGAACTCAATATTTTGGGCGCGACCAGTGGCGATACCGGCAGCGCAGCTGAATACGCCATGCGCGGCAAAAAAGGCGTGCGTGTTTTCATGACCTCGCCGAACGGCCGCATGAGCCCGTTTCAGCAAGCGCAAATGTTCAGCCTGCTGGACGAGAACATCCACAACATCGCGATCGATGGTGTCTTCGATGACTGCCAAGACATCGTCAAGGCGGTCTCTAACGACTTGGCTTTCAAACGCCAATACAAGATCGGCACCGTCAACTCAATCAATTGGGCGCGGCTGTTGGCGCAGGTGGTTTATTACTTCGCTGGCTATTTCCAATTGCCAGAATCGGCCACGGGCGGCAAAGCCAGTTTCACTGTTCCGTCGGGCAACTTCGGCAATGTGTGTGCTGGCCATGTGGCCCGCATGATGGGCTTGCCGGTGCACCATTTGGTGGTCGCCACCAACGAGAACGATGTGCTGGACGAGTTTTTCCGCACCGGGGTTTACCGTGTGCGCGCAGGTGCAGACACGCACGAAACCTCCAGCCCGTCGATGGACATTTCCAAGGCCTCGAACTTTGAGCGCTTTGTTTTTGACTTGTTGGGCCGTGATGCGGCGCAAACGGCAGACTTGTTCAGTCGCCAACTCAGCGAGCAAGGCTTTTTTGATTTGAGCGCTCACCCGGCTTTTCAGCAAGCGGCCACGCGCTACGGTTTTGTCAGCGGCAAGAGCACGCACGCAGACCGCCTGCACACTATTCGCGAGACCGATCAGCGCTTTGGCACCGTCGTCGACACGCACACCGCCGACGGCGTCAAAGTGGCACGCGAACATCTCACGCCCGGCGTGCCGATGCTGGTGCTGGAGACTGCCTTGCCGATTAAATTTGCCGCGACGATTGAAGAGGCACTGGGTCGGCCGCCAGAGCGTCCGCCCGGTTTCGACGGCATCGAAGCCTTGCCCAAGCGCGTCAAACTGATGGCCGCAGATGTGGCCTTGATCAAGGCTTACGTGGCTGAACATGCGCACTGAATTGAGCCCGACCCAACACTCTCTTGGGGGCCGAGTATGAAAGTGGTTGGCTTCGCCGGTTACTCCGGCTCGGGCAAAACGACGCTTGTTGAGCAGGTGATTCCGGCGCTGAAAATGCGCGGCCTGCGGGTCTCTATCGTCAAACACGCGCACCACAACTTCGATATCGACAAGCCGGGCAAAGACACTTGGCGGCACCGTGAGGCCGGTGCCTTTGAAGTGGTCGCTGCATCCAACACGCGCTTAGCGCTGATGCGTGAGTTTGAGCAACCGGCCGAGCTCAAGGTGCACCATCTGATCGCCGAGCTGTACACCGGTGTCGACTGGGTGTTGGTCGAAGGTTTCAAAAGCAGTGACTTGCTGAAGATTGAAGTTTGGCGTGCCCCAACGGCCGACTACGCGCCCTTGCCGGTGCGTTATCCCGATGATGCTTTTATCGTGGCCATCGCCACCGATGCACCGC
>JABMMH010000144.1 GCA_013205645.1 Polaromonas sp.
CGCCTTGGCCTTGGCCCGCGCTTCGTTGACCATCTTCTGCATGTTCTCGTCTTGGATGCCAAAAGCCCAGTCCGCCACCATGTAACGCGGATTGGCAATCGGCGTGTACGGAAACGCCTGGCCGATGATGGCGCAGGGCACGCCGTTGATCTCACGGATCACGTAGGGTTTGAAGACCGGGTCACCAAAGTCTTGGGTCCTGACGTTTTGCGCCACAAAGTCGACCTTGCCGGCAAAGTCTTTGTCAATGATTTCCTTGACGCGCTCCATGCCCAGCGTGAACTCCCAGTGGCCGGTCATCACATCGACACCCAGCAACTTGGCCGCTTCAACCATGTCTTGGCCTTGCGTCCACAAGCTGGTACCCGAGCCCTGCCAAGTGTCGCCGCCGTCCAGCAGCAAGGCGCCTGGGCGACTGGCCTTCATGCGCTTGACCAAGGTTGCCAAGTGCGCAAAACCACCGACCTTGCCATAACGCTTGGCGGCGTTTTCGAAATTCAAAAATGTCAGTGCATGCGCTTCCACCGTACCGGGCCTGATCTTGGTGGCCTGCAATAAATACTCGCCCACCAAATGCGGCAACTGACCTTTCATGTCACCCAGACCGATGTTGATGCTGGGTTCGCGGAAGTAAATCGGTTTGAGCTGCGCATGGCAATCGGTCATGTGCAGCAATGACACTTGGCCGAACTTGGGAAAGTCATACAGCGCGTTAGACGCCGTGGCTGCATCCGCCTCAGCGTAGGTTCCCAGCCCCATGCCTGCGGCAGCGCCCGCGCCCAAGACCTGAAGCAACTCGCGTTTGGTTAAATTCATAAATTCGCAATCAGTGAAGTAGTCGGTACAAAAAACCCGGACAAGTCCGGGTCTTCAACGATCAGCAATGGCTTAACAAGTTATTGATTAACCGGCGACTTGGGGTCTAGCAGCAAGCCAACAATGTCGCGCACCTGACCTTCAGTCAAAATGCCGGAGTGACCCGCACGCGGCATGTTGGAGCAAGCGTTGTAAGCCTTGGAGTTCCAAATCTTGCCCCAGGTGTATTCGAGCATCGGCTTGGCTTCTGGGCTGGCGGGATCGGTGACGCCGCGCAGCTTGCCGTAGTTGTACAAGCTCGGGCCAATGGTGCCGAAGGAGATTTCTTCTTTGCTCATTTGGTGGCAGTTGTAGCAATTGCCACCATTGGCTGCACCGGCTGTATCGGTCCAGGTCATGCCGCGACCGCTCTGGGCGATTTTCTCGCCCTCTTTCCAGTCACCCAAAAACTTACGGTCGCTGGGCCACTTGATCGTCTTGAAGTTGGCAGCCTCCAAGGCCCGCGCTGTTTTGTCGTCTAGCGGTTGACCCGCCACGTCGGCGGCGCTGCACAGGCGGTTGGTTTCGTCGGCGTCAAGCACCGAAGCCTTGACCATGCCTTTGTCACTGAAAGACGCTTTGACAATGTCGTTGGTGATCTTGTCGAGTTCGGCCAAGCTGGGGCCGGTGGCGCAGCCTGCCGTGATGACCGCTACGGCCAGAAGAGACAGGCTGATTTTATATTTGGCTTTCATGTCAGTCTCCGGATTTAGCGTTTAAGGGCGGGGGCCACTGAGACAGCACCGTTGCTGTTCACACCCAAGTAAACCCCGAGGGCGACGGTTGCATCACTGCCAAAACCGGGATAGGGAAAACGCTGCTGCCGGTAGCAGTCATTGAGGCGCTGCTGCATGCCCCACATCTGACCGTTGGAAACGCGGTAAGCCGGCCAAGCGGCAAAGCCGATACCGTCACCCGGATTTTTCGTCAGGTTGGGCAAGTCCTGCAAACGAATCCGCTTGCCGTCTACACCGTGGCAGGATGCGCAGGCAAAGTCATGCGCGCCAGCCCGCTGAAAAAACAGCCGCTTACCCACTTCATAAAAAACTTTTTCTTGCGCATGGCCTTGCGGCAAGTTGAATTTCTGCCCCTTCGACTCGGCCGCAATCCAAGTGGCCAAAGCCGTGACGTTGACCTGCTCGCCCCGGCCGAAAGGCGTCTTGGCGATCTCGGCGGCATTGAAGCCCTGCAGTGTTTCCATGCAAGTGAGCAACCGCGACTCCAAGTCTTGCATGCGCTGGGTGTCAGCAAAATAACGCGGCAGCTCAACAAAGACGCCCTTGACGACGCCGGGGCCTTTGCCCAAGTCACATTGCGCCAGCGAGACTTTTTTCGGACCGCGCGGGGTCTTCCAGATGTCTTCCCCTTTGGCTTCAAAGAGCTCGGCCGGGTTGCCGTCTTGCATCATGGCGCGGTACTCTTCGATCGCTTCAATGGCGGACTTTTGCGCCCATGCCGCAGAAGCCAACAAGCCAGACAAGGCCAGCGCCGAGGCGATCAGTGGAACTGATTTAGAAAATTTCATGAGCGCCTCGTGAGGTCAAAGAGTGAAAAAATTAAGAAACAGTCGCTTCGTCGGTGCGACTGTCGCCGCGGTTGTCTTTCCAGTTGATGACAATTTTGTCGCCCGCCTTGGCGCCCTTCACGACAAACTGAAGGTATGGATTTTTGGCCACCGCAGGGCCCCATTCGGCGCTGAAAACCTGTTTGCCATTGTGGCTAGCGGTCACGTCTTGAATGAACCAAGCCGGGATGATTTTGCCAGCCGGGTCTTTGCGCTGACCGCTTTCCATTTCATGTGCCATCAGCACGCGAACGGTTGCTTTGCCAGCGGCTACTTGGGCGCGAATGCGCATCGGATCTGCCATGTTGATAACTCCTGAATCTGAAATAAGAAGGGTGGGGGACGGTCTGAAAATCATCCGCCGCAACCGCCCAAGGTGACCTTAACTTCTTTTTTGGCGAACAGCGCTTTGCCGTCAGCCATGATGGCAACCGCATAAACATCTGAAGACTGGCCCATCTTGGCGCGCGTTGAAAACGCTGGCTCGATGCTGTCGGTGACGTCAAACATAGCGACCAACGCGGAGGGATTTTTTTCAACCAACAGCAACAGGCGCTTGACGCCCGGCAGCGCGGAGCTGACGGCCAAGGGGACGACAGCGCCGTTTTCAGCGATGTCGGGCGCGGTGATGGTGACGTCCTTGCTTTCGGTCAGCGTGCCACCGCCAAAAGCTTTGATCGCGTCTTGCAAGCTCTTGGCTTCAAACGCGCTTTTGTTGAACGCCCAAGCGAACTGTGGAAACAAACCGGTGCTGGCCAGAAGGCCTGCCACCACAGCGGTTTGCTTGAGGGTTTGTCTGCGTGACTGCATTCGATTCTCCTGATTAAAGTACATGTTAATTGAGTTATTCAACAGAGTCAGCGGTGAAATCCCTGACATCTTTCGACATTTTTAGCGGCTCTATGGCCGCTCTTATAGCCCGGCCCCGGTAGACAACCAATCGGCGATAATTTTCGCATCGGCATCGGTCACGCTCTGGGCCGGCATGGGAATAGAGCCCCAAACACCCGAACCGCCAGACTTGATCTTGCCGGCCAAGTACTCAGTCTTGCCAGCATGCTTTTTCGCAATCTCGACGAAACTCGGGCCCAGAATTTTTTTGTCCACCGCATGGCAAGCCGTGCAGTTGTTCTTTTGAGCCAAGCTCAGCGCACTAGACGCGGCAGGAACAATCGAAATTGTAGCGGCGGGAACAACACTTTTCTGACCTTCAGGGCGGCTCGTGTCGACCCCATGCTGCGCTCCAATGCCCCGATTCTGTTCAGCCAGATTACCGTGCGCGTTGCGGGCAAAGTCCGGCAGCAAGGAGGCCACGCTGCGCTCTGTCGCGCAGTTCTTCATGCAGGCCGTGTTGCGCACGTCAGGCTGGCGGGTGCCATTGAACTCCTTACCCGGCCACATGGCGTGCCGCGTGGTCATGCCGTGGCGGTTGGGCATGCGGGCCTGCACCTCGGCGATGTTTTTGTCAGACAAGACGTAGTCTTCAGGAATGACGCCACCGAGGTTGAGCAAGAAGGCCGTGACCGCATAAACCTCTTCGGTGCTCAATGACTTGGGCTGGTTCCACGGCATGGCGCGGTTGATGTAATCCCACAATGTCGAGACCGTGGCCAGCTTCATCAGCATGGTCCGGCCCGTCGTCGGGTCCAATAGTTTGGCGACACGCCCAGTCTTGACATCCTCGGCCGTGGTGCCACCAATCAGCGGGGTGAAAACCTCGTTGGACTCACCAAAAATACCATGGCAACTGGCACATTTACTTTCCCAGACATCTTGCCCTTTGGTCACCGAACCGGCGCCTTTTGGCAGCCCTTTGAAGTCGGGCCGCACATCAATGTCCCAGGCCGCCACTTCTTTGGAGGTGGCGAGACGGCCGATGCCGGTGTACGGATTGACTGTTTGCGCAGAAACCCAACCGGCAAAAACCAACATAGCCACCGCAAGGAGTGCTTTACGAGAGTTGAACATTTTTGACCTCGCCGTTTTCCTGCACCAGCCATGACTGAATCGCATTGTTGTGATAAATCGAGCGCGTGCCGCGCACTTCGCGCAACAGCTTGTAGGTGGGCTGTACGTAGCCGGTTTCATCGGTGGCGCGGCTCTGAATGATGGCGGGTTTGCCGTCCCAAACCCAGTCGAGGTTGAAGCGGCTGAGCGCCTTTGACAGCACCGGCGTTTCAAGTCGAGCCTGGCGCCAATTGCGACCCCCGTCGACCGACACGTCGACTTTTTTGATCTTGCCTTTGCCCGACCAAGCCAGCCCGGTGATGTTGTAAAAACCCTTGTCGAGCAGCACCTGACCGCCGGACGGCGTGGTGACCACGCTTTTGCATTCTTGCAAGCTGGCGTACTGACGCTGCAGGCCATCGGGCTGCAGGTCGAGGTAGTGAATCGCTTCGTCCTTGGTGGCGTAAGGTTTGTCGCCCAGCTCGATCCGGCGCAGGTATTTGATCCAGCTGACACCCTGCACGCCGGGCACCACCAAGCGCAAGGGGTAACCGTTTTCAGGTCGCAGCATTTCACCGTTTTGACCATACGCAACCAGCACTTCGCCCGACAGAATCAGGCTCATTGGGATGGTCCGGGTCATGGACGAACCATCAGCCCCCTCCGCCAGCACGAACTTGCCATGTTTCAAATCAGCGCCAGCGATGTCGAGCAAGGTGATGAGCGGCACACCCGTGAACTCACTGCAAGAAATCATGCCGTGGGTGTACTGACACGTCGGCACCGCCACGTTGCCCCATTCAGCAGCGGTGTTGGCGCCGCATTCAATGACGTGAAAACGCGAGACCGACGGCAATCGCATGATCTCGTCCATGGTGAACACATGCGGCTTGCTGACCATGCCGTTGACCATCAACCGGTGCTTGGAGGGGTCGATGTCCCACCAGCCTTGGTGGTGCCGTTCAAAGTGCAGGCCGCTCGGGGTGATGATGCCGAACAGCGATTGCAATGGCGCGAACGACACCGAGGCTTGCGCCGTCTGCGTCAAGCCCGGGCTTTGCCGGCGCTGCACATTGGTTTCGTATTTGGATGGCTTGCCGTAGCCATCGGTGACCACGCTCTGCCCCAAGCCCGTGCTGTGCGCGGGCAGGTTGAGAATGTTTGGGTCACCACCTTCGCTGGGCACCGGATTGCCTTGGGCCAGCGCAATAGGTGCGGCCATGCCTGCAGCGGCCGCCGCAAAAGCACCGCGAATGAAGTCACGCCTACCGTTTTTGGCCTCAGCCACGACCGTCTGCACGTCCGCCCGACCGAGAAAGTTTTCAGGTGCTTTTTGAATCCGACCTGAACCCAGGCCTGTCATCAGGTCTTCATGCTTCATGGTGGCTCCTTAGAGTTCGGCTGCTCAGCTTCAATTTTAATATTCGCATGTACTAATGTATTGACATGACAAGGGTTCTGTATATGGTGTTAACCCCAACATCGAGGCTCAATTTACAAGCAAAAACAGGGCCTGAAAAGTAAAGAATACGGCATGACATTCCTTTTTTTACGAACAAAAAACAAGTTTTAAGCAGTAAAAACTTGCTTTGTTTGCAATAGACTTCTGGCTGACTTGTGTGCTTTTGAACTGATCCAACACACGGGCAAAGCAAATTTTCTAAGGTTTATATGCAGACAATTGCGCCCTTGTGGCTGTGGCTCACCTTTGGTGGCATCGTTTTGGTTTCGCTCTTCATTGACTTCGTTGTCCTCAAAAAACAGGGCGCGCACGACATCGGGGTCAAAGAGGCCTTGAACTGGTCCTTGGTTTGGGTTGCCCTGAGTTTTCTGTTCAACGGGCTGTTCTGGTGGGCCGTCAAAGAGTCCACCGGCTCAGTCGACATAGCGAACACAAAGTCGCTCGAATTTTTGACCGGCTACCTCATTGAGAAATCATTGGCGGTGGACAACATTTTTGTCTTCTTGCTGATCTTCACTTACTTCGCCGTGCCCACGCAGTTTCAAAAACGGGTGCTGATGATAGGCATCATTGGCGCGATTGTGCTGCGCACCGTCATGATCATGGTGGGCGGCTGGCTGCTGGCCGAGTTCCACTGGATTTTGTATGTGTTCGGCGCTTTTCTCATTCTCACTGGCGTGAAGATGTGGTGGGCCGCCGGCAAAGAACCGAACCTTGACGACAACCCAGCGCTGAAGCTATTGCGCAAGCTGCTGCCGGTGAGTAAGCAATACGACGGTGAGAATTTTTGGACAGTGGAAAACGGCAAAAAAATTGCCACACCTTTGTTCATGGTGATTTGTCTGATTGCACTCACCGATGTGATTTTCGCAGTCGACTCGATCCCGGCAATTTTTGCCATCACCAGTGACCCCTTCATTGTGTTGACCAGCAATGTGTTCGCCATCTTGGGGCTGCGCGCCATGTATTTTTTGCTGGCCGCCGTCGCCAACAAGTTCCACTTACTCAACTATGGCTTGGCGGTGATTTTGGTCTTCATCGGCGGCAAGATGTGCTTGATCGATGTCTACAAAATACCGGTGCTCTTCTCTCTTGCTGTGGTCGTTGGTGTCTTGGCGCTGACCATGTTGCTGAGCCTGCGCACGGCCAAGCCGCATGCCAAAAGTGTTTAAAGCGCCGGCTGCAACAAGCTTTGGACCAAGGGGTGCTGCACTTTTTTCTCAGTGCCAATCGCAAAAAAGTGCTCCGTGACACCCTCGCACGGGCCCAAACGCTGCACGGCGTAATGGGCCAGCAAATCGTCATGCACCCAGTCCGCGGCGGGAAACACGCCCATGCCGCTGGCACCAAAGGTTTTGAGCAGGGCGCTGTCCTCAAACTCGCCGACGATGCGCGGCCGAATGCCGCGTTGCTCAAACCAATGGTCCAAGCGGGTGCGAACAGCCGTGTGCGCGGTAGGCAGCAACAAAGGCACATCGGCCAGACTTTTCGGAAAGTTCTTCATCGCGGCGTTGACCAGTGCCGCCGTGCCATACCAAGCCACGGCCGTGGACCCCATGGCGTGGCTGTACAGCTTGATGTTGGGATTGGGCGGTGCGGGTCGGTCTGACAATACAACGTCAAGCCTGTGCAGCGCCAAGTCGCCCAGCAAATCATCCTGCTCACCTTCGTGGCACAGCAGACGCAAGTTCGGCACTGACACCACGGGTTGCAAAAGTCGCCGTACCACCAGTTTGGGCAGACCGTCGGAAATGCCAACCGCCAAGCGTACCGACGGGGAACTCGCGGCATCGCGAACCAGTGCGGGAAGGTTCTCGCCAAGTTGAAAGATTTGATCTGCTTGCCGCATCGCGGCCAGTCCGGCATCTGTTAGCACCAGCCCGCGGCCGGCGGGTTTGAGCAAGGCGTAGCCCAAGGAGCGCTCCAGCTCGCGCACCTGCGCGCTGACAGTTTGCACCGCCATGTCCAGCTTGTTGGCGGCCCGAGAGATGCCACCTTCTTTGGCGACCACCCAAAAATAATAAAGGTGTTTGTAATTGAACGAGGCACTCATGGTCATATTTTTCAGGAGTATTGATAAGGAATTATCTGCTTTTAAAGAATCTATTCAGCCGCTATCCTCATGGCTTTGCCACTTTGAAGACCCCCATGACGACCGTCATCCACCCTCGTGATGCCAAGTCGCATCTGATCAGCAGCGCAGCCGTTTGGTTGATCTGAATCGGCAGCCGCACCTATGCAAAGCTTCTTTGACCCTGCGATCTTGTTTTTTGTCTTTGGCATTTTGGCTGGCACGCTGAAGTCGAACCTAGACGTACCGCCGCAAATTTCCCGGTTCCTGTCGCTCTATTTGCTGATGGCTTTGGGCTTGAAAGGTGGTTTTGCGCTAGCCCAGTCTGGCTTGACGGCGGAGGTGCTGATCAGCCTAGGCGCTGCACTTGGCATGGCGATGTTGGTTCCGCTTTTGGGCTACCTGGTGTTGCGCCGCTTTCTGAACGGCTTTGATGCAGCCGCCATTGCCGCGACCTATGGCTCTGTCAGCGCCGTCACCTTCATCACGGCGGTTCAATATCTGGACGTCAATGGCATCACCTATGGCGGGCACATGGCGGCGGCCATGGCCCTGATGGAGTCACCCGCTATCGTGCTGGCGGTCGTGTTGGCCAACCACGCCCGCCAACAATCGGCGTCGGGCATTGGCGCGATTCAAGGTCAGCCCAACAACGCACCGCTGGGACGCATCTTGCACGAGTCGCTGACCGATGGCGCGCAACTCTTGCTGTTGGGCGCGATGTTGATTGGTGTGTTGACAGGTGAGGCTGGGCAAGCCGCCATGAAGCCTTTCTCCGTCGATTTGTTCAAAGGCATGCTGGCATTCTTTTTACTGGACATGGGCCTGCTGGCTGCGCGCAACATGGGCAAGTTGAAGGGCCAGTCTGCTTGGTTGTTGGTTTACGCCATCGTTGGGCCCTTGGTGCATGCCGGCCTGGCGCTGCTGCTGGGGTCACTGCTGGGCATGTCTTCAGGTAATTTGGCGTTGCTGATGGTACTGGCCGCCAGTGCCTCATACATCGCCGTGCCAGCGGTTATTCGCCACGCCATTCCGGAGGCCAACCCCTCGCTCTACTTCGGAATGTCGTTGGGTCTCACTTTCCCGTTCAATATTTTGATAGGGATTCCGCTGTATGTGCATGTGGCACAGCTTGGCTTTTGAGGTGCCGCTTGACAACTTCATGCTGCCATCAGCCCGACCGTGACAGACCGCTCACTTGAAGCGGTAGTGGTCACGGTTCAGCACCGCGCTGATGGCGGTCACTTCTTCAGGAAACAAGGCCAAGTTGAGCTCCATATTGCACTGCTCGATCATGCCGCGCAAAGCGCCGGGTGTGTTGATGCGTCCGGCCGGCTTGTAAATGGCCGATCCGTCACCGCCAACCTTGCCTTGGTGGCAGGCCACGCACTGGTTGTCGGCGATCAGTTTCGCGCCTAGCTGCAGGTCAGCTCCGACAAAAATGGCCGGGCCTTGCGCAAAGGCTGAAACGCTGGCGAATGACAACAGTGCAGAAATCAAAAATTGGCGGGTCATGGTCGAGGTGAGTGTAAAACCACAGTATGCCGCTAATTGCCCTCTCGCTCCATCAGCAAATACGTGTTGTAGGCATTCATGCGGTTCACCGCTTTGAACAGCGGCAGCTGCTCGAAGCGCGACCAGTTGGCCGCTTCGTAGGCGGCATCAAAGGGCTCCATGTTTTTCGCCGCCTCGGCCATGCTGCTGCGCAAATAGACAAGGTAGTCACGCGTCAAGGCCATGTCACTTTTCGCTTCATTTGACAGCGGACCATGACCGGGCACGACCACGGTCGTATCGAAAGTCAGCAGGGTCTCTAAGGACTGAATCCAGTGACCGCTGTCGGCTTGCCCGACGTAAGGAATGCGGTTGCGAAAGACCAGATCACCGGCAAACAGCACTTTGTCTTGCGGCAGATAAATGACCAAGTCTTCCGGCGTGTGGGACGGGCCGACCGGCTGCAACACGAAGCGCACGCCGCCGACCGTCAGCTCGGTTGGGCCGTCGATCCACTCATCGGCGGGCACCAGCCGGGTGTTCTCGTCAATCCAAGGGAACAGCTCTTGCCGCGAACTCTCCATGCGCAAGCGTGCGGTGTCGGACTGCAGATATTCGCGCGCCGCGCCATGCGCCACGATGCGCGCGCCCTGCGCCTTGAAGGTCTGCAGGCCATAAATATGGTCGGCATGGTAATGCGTGACGATGACGTGGGTGACCGGCAGGGGCGTGAGCTTGCGAATCTCAATCAGCAGCTGCTCGGCCAAGGCTGGCGAGCCCAGTGCGTCAATGACGACCACGCCTGCGGGCGTGATGACGAAGCCGGCGTTGGAGATGAAGTTTTGATTGGCGCTGGAACCCATGGCCGACAGGCCTTCGACATACCAAGCGACCGGGGAGACGCGCTGCGCGCTCATCTTGACACCGATGACGCCCTTGGCCGTGGTGTCAGCGGCGACGGCTTGAGGCGCAACGACAGACGCAGGCTGAGCCTGCACATAGGCAGTCTGCCAAAGCGCCAGCGCCAAAACCAACGGCAACGCCCGATGATTGAAAAACGGCATGTCTCCCCTCCTCTGTGATCGATTAAGACTTGTCTTGGTCCGTGCCAAATATAAGCCAAAAGCGAATTAAGAAGTTGGGAAAATCCAGCAGTTCAGCTCGCCATGAGATCCTTGATC
>JABMMH010000145.1 GCA_013205645.1 Polaromonas sp.
AAAAAGCCGGCATTGCCAAAGTCATCGACAACGCGGTCGACCGTTGGATGGCGGACCCGCGCATCAAACCCTTTTTCAAGGACACTGTGCCGCAGCGCCTGAAGTTCGGCCTGACCGAACAAGTCTGCCAGTTGACTGGTGGCCCGTGCACCTACACCGGGCAGGACATGAAAACCGCCCACGCCACCATGGGCGTGAACAAAGCCGCTTTCAACAACTTGGTGGAAGGTTTGCAATTCGCCATGGATGATGAAAAGATTCCGTTCACTGTGCAAAACCGCTTGCTGGCACTGCTGGCACCCATGCACCGCGACATCATCACCGTGCGTTAAATCCCGCGGCGTGATGCCCGCCTGATCGACAGGGGCCTGAGCGCCCCTGTGTTGATTTCTTCCAAATTACAAAGTAGCTCACCATGACTGTTCGCACCACCCTGTCACTTCTCGCCGTTGTCGGTCTATCGGCTTGCGCCACCCAAGTCGGCAATATGGCACCGTTCTCACAAGCCAGCCTGCCCGATGCCATCAAAGTCCCTGCTGGCCAACGCGTGGCCATGGAGACCATGGCTGCGGGCGATATCACCTACCTGTGCAGCGCCAAGAAAGACATGGCGGGTCAGTTCGAATGGGTCTTTGCCGGGCCAGACGCCGGGCTGAAAGACCGCAGTGGCAAGGTCGTCGGCAGGTACTACGGACCGCCGGCCACGTGGGAAGCGGTGGACTACTCCAAGGTCACGGGCACGCAATTAGCCGTTGCACCGAACGGCACCGGCAACATTCCCATGCAGTTGGTCAAGGCCAATCCGGCCATGGGCATGGGCGCCATGCAAGGCGTGAGTTACATACAGCGCGTGAAAACCATGGGCGGCGTGGCACCACAAGCGGCTTGTGATGCGGGCACCGTGAACGAAAAGAAAATCGTGACATACACCGCCGACTACATCTTCTGGAGCGCCATGTGAATTCAGGGGGTGTACTTTTGATGCCGTCCGAAGAATCCATCACCTACATGAACTTTTTGCGGCTAGTCCAGGAGGTTCGCGCGTCTCCTGATTTCATCAGTCTCAGCCCGGTTGAAGAGCGACTCTTGAACCTGCTGGCGTCGTCTTGGGTGCTTGGTATAAAAATCACGGTGCTACAGGCGGTGCAAGTCGACACCCTCATCTCTCACAGCACGTCTCACCGATTGCTCAAATCTTTGCGCTTGAAAAAGTTCATCAAGCTGTGCGTGGACAAAGATGACAACCGGGTCAAGTACGTGCAACCCACAGACAAGACCCATGCTTTTTTCAAGGTGCTTGGCCTGTGCGTTGAGCGTGCGCAAGAACGCATAACCGCTTAATCTGAGCCGGCATCAATCCGGCTTGGCTTTCTCGCTAATGCGTCAGTGATAGGATTTGGCCGCCCGAACTAGGGTCGCACCGCCAAATTCAAAATGAAAAAACATGTTGCCATCACCCTGCTGGTCTTGACCACCTTGGGCGTCTTGAAAGCGCATGTCGGTATCGAGCGCCAAGACGGCGCTTACTTCTTGAGCTATCAAGGCAAACAACACGATGTCTTGGGCGCATTTCTGAACCAGACGAACGCCATGCTGCGGCAATGCGGCTCAGTGCAAGTCATAGACATCAACAGTCCGCAAGCTGACGCGGCCCTCAAAGCCATCCAAAACTACAGCCCACCTGACTCTAACCATGCGCGCCTTCTCGGCTTACAGCAGCAAGGCCCGTGGCTGTTGGCTGAGCTTGAGTTTTCGACCCTGAATCCGGCCGTGGTGCTGCTGACCAGCGACCCGCAAACTGCGCGCGTTGTTGAAGGCGCGATCTGGAGCGGCACCACCGCCCCATGGCAATCAGCCAATCTGATACGCCGCTACATTCAAGACCGAGCGCCGCAAGCCCCCAAAGAGTTGATGAACTGCTTTGACCCTGTCAATGCGCTGTTCAAGTAGTCGCGGCTAATCAACTCTCGCCGGTATCGCCGCCGTCACGCGCTGACAAAACCCGTCGATCCGAGCGCCTTCTATCCAGCGCACCACAGCCACGAGGTCCCGGTCCGGGTCAATCCAGACTACGCTGGCACCGGCACCGATGCAAAAGTAGCTGGACGCTGAGGCGCTGGGGCAAACCCCACGCAGCCGGTTCAGCCACACCAAGGTGCCGTACCAAGGGGCCATACCGCAAGGCGTCAGCATGCGGTGAATCCAATCTTTCGAGACTACTTGCCGGTCGCCGACGCGTCCTTGGTCTAGCATCATCTGGCCGATCAAGGCTTGGTCAACGCTGCCAATCGACAAGCCCGCGCCCCAGTGCGTCCCACCCGGCACCGACTGCATGCGCTGACCATCGATCTCGACCCAGCTGTTGTCATAACCCTCCCAACGCCAGTTGTCGCTGGCGCCGACCGGCTGAGCGATGGCCTCACGAAAAACATCAGGCAGCGGACGCTTGAACAAATGCAGCAGCGCCAGCCCCAGTTGGTTGATGCGAACGTCGTTGTATTCCCAGTACGTGCCGGGCGTTTGCAACGGCCGCGGATCGCCCTTCTGGCCAACGTCCTTGGCGTCAGGGCGCGGCGGCTGGTATTGCAGATGTCGGTAGCGGTCTACTTGGTCTGGGATGCCAAAACACTCGCCCTCCCACTCGCTGGTCTGCTGCAGCAATTGCAGCCAAGTGATGGACTGGTTGTGCGCGCTGTCAAAACCAATGCCCTTGATTTTTACGCTGACCGGCTCATCCAAGTCCGGCAACAAGCCTCGATCGTGGGCCACACCAGCCAGCAGCGCGAGATAGGTCTTGGCGATGGAAAAAGTCAGGTCGGCCCGCTGCGGCTCGCCCCACTCGATCAGCTGCCGACCACCCACACGCACAACACCGGACACAGGGCCGCGCGGATGCACCGGCCCGAGCAGCCGGTTCCATGGCGGCGGGTCCATGTTGTGAATGCCCCAGTTGTCGTTGTTGTCACGGCCCCAAGAGGTTTCGTTGGCGATAGAAAAATCAACAGCGCTTTGCAGTTGGGCGAAATCAATCTTAGGTGTGTTCATGCATTGTTCAATCTACTGACGCACCAGATGCGGCGACGACTTTGGCCCACTTCTCGGTTTCTTCCTGCATCATTTTTCCGAAATCGGCGGGTGTGCCGGCTATGGGAAGACCGCCTAAGGCGGCCAAGCGCTCTCGCATTTTGGGGTCTGCCAGCGCGCGATTGACTTCGGCGTTGACTTTGTCGATGGCTTCACGCGGCGACCCTTTGGGCATGCCAACACCAAACCACGCAGTGGCTTCGTAGCCGGGGACAGTGTCGCTCACCGTGGGCAACGCGGGAAAGGACGGTTCGCGCGCAGCAGAGGTCACGGCCAGCGCGCGAATGGTGCCGCCCTTGATGTGCGCGGCAGACGAGGTCAGATTGTCAAAAAAAACTTGCACCTGCCCGCCGATCAGGTCGGTCAACACCGGGCCAGCGCCTTTGTACGGAATGTGCGTCATGCTGCAGCCGGTCATGACTTTGAACAACTCACCCGACAGATGGGTTGAGGTGCCACTGCCTGAAGAAGCCATGTTGACCTTGCTCGGGTTGGCCTTGCAATAGGCGATGAACTCAGCCACCGTTTTAACGGGTAGGGTGTTGGTCACCACCATCACGTTGGGCGTGCGCACCAAGCCGGCGACCGGTGCGATGTCACGGATGACGTTGAACGGCAGCTTCTTGTAAAGCGATGCATTGATGCCGTGGGCGGGATTCACCAAGAGCATGGTGTAACCGTCAGGCGGCGCGTTGACCACCATCTCGGTGCCGATGTTGTTGCCCCCGCCAGGCCTGTTCTCAACGATGAACTGCTGACCCATCTTCTCCGTCAGCCATTGCGCCATGATGCGCGCCAACACGTCCGTGGTGCCCCCCGGCGGGTACGGCACAACCCACTTCACCGGGCGCGCCGGGTACTCTGCAGCCGATGCGGCACCGATGCCGGTGCACACAGCGAAGAGAAGCACGGCCGCAAATCGGGAGAAACGAGTGAAGCATGTCATGTCTGTTCCTAATCGGTGAAGTGAAGGACGCGTGATGGCGACCTTGAGACTATTTTTTTTATGACCCGCTGTCAATCTAGTGTCTTCCACTAGAGCCCGAGCCGTAAGATCAGTGCCGAACACGGACTGGGGCCACTCAAAAGTCACGCTATGGCGCGGTACAAAACCCGCTTGGAATTGACGTGATGCAGCCCGTTAAAAACGCCCTCGATCGACCCAAGGAAACCGCTCATGACCGCTGGAAATAGTTTCAAAACCGCCTTAGCCCACAAACAACCGCAGATCGGTCTGTGGTTGTCGATGGCCGAACCCTATCTGGCGGAAGTCAGTGCCACCGCTGGTTTCGACTGGTTGTTGATTGATGGCGAACATGCGCCCAACGACTTGCGCAGCACGCTCAGCGCCTTGCAGGCCATCGCGCCTTACCGCTCGCAGCCGGTGGTGCGGGCCGTCTCTGGTGACGTGCACCTGATCAAACAATTGCTCGACATCGGCGCCCAAAACCTGTTGATTCCAATGGTCGACACGGCCGAGCAGGCGCGCCAACTGGTGCTGGCCACGCAGTACCCACCGCTGGGCATACGCGGCGTCGGCAGCATGGTGGCGCGCTCATCACGTTGGGGCGCGCAGGCCGACTATCTGCAGGTCGCAGACAGCGAGATTTGTCTGCTGGTGCAGGCTGAGTCTGTGCTGGCGTTGGAGAACCTGGAAGCGATTTGCGCTGTCGACGGCGTTGACGGCGTCTTCATCGGCCCGGCGGATCTGGCGGCGTCGATGGGCTTGCGCGGACAGCCGTTCCACCCGGAAGTGCAAGCCGCGATTGAGCGTGCGATCACCACCATCGTGGCCTCCGGCAAGGCGGCCGGCACACTGATGTCTGACCAAAAGGTGGCGCGCCGCTACCTTGCGCTGGGCGCCACCTTTGTCGCTACGGGTGTGGATGTGCTGGTCTACGCCAATGCAGCGCGCACGCTGGCGGCGGACTTTATCGGCGCCACATCGCCAAGGTCAGCAGCCGATTCACCACCGGCTTACTGAACAAGCCAGGTCAGAGCTTGCGAATTCGCTTGACGTCAATCTTGACTGAGTTCCAATCTTTGTCGACCTCGCCAAAGATCTCCACACGGTCTGTGGCGGAAACGGTTTGACCTGCCCA
>JABMMH010000146.1 GCA_013205645.1 Polaromonas sp.
CGTTCAACGCGGCAGGCAACACAATCGCCGCGCCCCCATAAAAGAAGCGTGTCAAAAAATTTGCTCCCTCAGCCAAATCGCCAGAAAAATGCAGCACCGACACAGACAGGAAAGCAAGCAAAAAAATAGTCGGTGCGTACCACCACAAAGCCACCACCAAGGCCGCCAACAACAGATAAGCCAAGACGAAGACAACCCAGCTTGTGCGGCTTTTGATTTGCGGCAATGCTTGCGCAAAAATGGGATCTAAAGCGCCATGCGGAACGCCGAGCAATACGATGCACAGACCCGCCAACAGCAGCTCAAGCTGCGGATCCAAAGGCACGAACAGCACAGACAAAATACCCGTCGTCAGCGCCAGAATGCTGAACCACAAACCTTGGCGACGCAAAGCGGTCATGGCGAACGAGGGAAGCTGAAAAGCTGCCGTAAAAAAGGCCTGTGAGGCAAGGCCCAAGCCATGGCCAAATAGTCAGCGAGGACCCCGCTTTCACCCAAAAAACGAATGACCCGTTGACTCGCCACCCCAGAAAATAAAGCCATGAACAGTTGAGGGGCCAATTCTGGCTGGCGACGAACAACATTTAAAAACAAGGTGTCCATCCACCCGCGCAGGGCGGGCTCATTGGGGTGGCTTATCGGTAAACCGCCGTTGGCCATCGCACGGCCACAGTCAGCAGCCCAGCGCTGAATACGCTGGAAGGCATAACCCGTTGCCGGTCTAGCCGCGCCGGCAAACAAGCCGACACGGACATAGGTTGGATCAGCACTTTGCAGAGTAGCCTGCAAATCCGCCAGGCCCATGGGAAGGACGCCCTGTTCAGAACGCAGCACCGTGAAATTAGCCTCTTTGACACGCTGCGCTATCGCGCTTTGCAAATCAAGCGCCAACGCATCTGAAGTGAACGGCGCCACGGCAAAAACAGTGAACTCAACCAAGGCCCGCGTCGCAGACAAGGGCAGCACATAGGTGAAGGCAACACGCTCTGACGTGGCCGCTGAAAAGTTCATCAGTTCAACGCAGCTTGGCTCGAAGACGGACTGGGCACACTCAATTTCCAAACCATAAAACGACTGCCACATCAGGGCGCCGTCTTGCGCTGGCGGCCGTTGCGGCCGGGTGTCGACAACGCTGGCCGCCGAGATGGCGCCATCTGGCGTCTCAAAATGCCATCGCCCTTGGCGAAACTGCGGCTCAGAATTGACGGTCGACTGCATTTTGAGTTTCATCTGAGGAACGGCAGTCAGCGCCAACGACGCTGCGTTGTAAAACTGTTCGGCAGTGAGCATGCGGTACGGAGTTTCAGAACAATCAACGCGTCGCTCCTGACCCGCATTCACCACCTTGAAAGTTCGCCACTGGTGTGCCGCCTGTTGCGCAAAAGGGGTTTTGGCATCGCCCCAAAAACACCAGGTCCGGTCATTTTCATAGCAGACCCGCTGCTCCAAAATCAGCGTTCTAGGGGCACACTGGCCGCGCTGAGCCAACTGCATCGCCAAGCTCAACCCAGCGCATCCCCCGCCCAAAATCAACAGTTCAACATCATGCTGCATAGCGCAAAAAAGAAGCAGCGCTGCAAGCTGGGGAACTCGACAAGGCCAAGTGCAATCGGTTGTCGTGCCGCACGGGATGTTGCCAAAAAAAATGGCTAAACGGAACGGCTACCAAGGCCTGCGACGTGATTGCCGCTTTACGCCAAGGCGCAACCACAACGCGCTCCGACCAATAAACATGATCACGAGCCCTGAGCTGTCTACCGATTTCTCGGTAGACACGAGCCGCCACCAACATACCCCCGCGCGCGCGCACTGGCAAATACGACAAGCCGAGCTCACCACTTTGATAGTACTTTTCTGCACAATCGAGCAAACTTGAGACACAGGCCTTGACCTGAAAAGACAATTGTCCAGAGGGGCAAAGCAACAGCTCTGGCGACAAATCGCCCACCATGGACGTCGGCAGATAGCGCCGATCGACTGCCGCGTCAGCCGCGATATCGCGACAAATATTGGTCAGCTGCATGGCAATTCCCAAGTCAATCGCATGTGGATAGGCAGCGCGCACATCGGTGTCCAGCACCCTGCACATCATCAAGCCCACCGTACCCGCCACTTGGTAGCAGTAGCGCAGCAGCGAATCCAAATCAGGCATACGAACCGGTTCAAGGTCTGATTGAACACCGGCAATCAAATCCAAAAATATATCAGCATCCATGCCGCATTCGTGCATCAAAGCCAAACCATCTTGAATGACGGGGTCGTTGGAATAACCGTCGCGTATAGACGCCGCAGCGCACGACAAAACTTGTTTTGCCAAAGCCGTGGAATCGCCCTCGTCAGCCAAGTCATCAATGTAACGACACAGGCGGTACAGGCGTGTAGCCCGTTCCGCGTGGAGCGCTCCAAGCAAATGCCGGGCCCAGTGAAAGCTACGTCCTTTTGCGGCGAGAACGCTTTCAGCACTTGCTGTCGGGGCCGCCATGTCGGAGCCAGAACGACCTGAAACGTTCATGCCGACACAGCCTTCGGAATCAGGGCGTCCAACACTTTTGCAGAGCAAAGGACGCCGGGTAGCCCAGCCCCCGGATGTGTTCCAGCGCCAACCAAATAGAGATTTTTCAGCCCCTCCGCTCGGTTGTGAAATCGAAACCAAGCCGACTGTCGAAACAGCGGCGACACCGAAAAGCCGGCACCATGTTGGCTTAAATAATCTTTTTCAAAATTTTTAGGTGTCATGAAAAATTCTGCCGTGATGGTGGTTTGCAAGCCAGGCAAGATGGTTCGATCGAGCGCCGCAACGATTCGATCACGCAAAGCAGGGCCGCTTGTCGTCCAATCCTGTTTGCCTAGCAAATTGGGCACTGGGCACAAGACATAAAAACTGTCGCAACCGGGCGGCGCGAAACTCGGGTCGGTCGCCGTCGGTCGGTGCAGGTAAAGTGAGAAGTCTTCCGACAACGTCTTGTGATTGAAGATGTCGGCCAACAACTCGCGGTAACGCTCTCCCATCCAAATGGTGTGGTGGGCAACCTCTGGGTAGGTCCGCGTGGTGCCAAAATACAAAACAAACAAGCCCATAGAAAACTCTGCGGCGCCCAGTTTTAACCGTGTTGCGACATGCTGCTCGGAAGGCTTGACCATGCTGCCGTAAAGATGCGCAGGATCTGCATTGGAGACCACCAAGTCTGCGCTCAGCAGGCGTCCGTCTTCCATCACGACGCCTTTCACCACCCCTTGTTCCACTGTCAGCGACTGCACGGTTTGTCCGAGCTGTACGTCAATGCCCTGCCGCGCCATCAAGCCACCCAAGGCTTGGGTGATGGACCCCGTCCCACCCATCGCGAAGTGCACACCATAAGCCCGTTCCAGGTAATGGATCAAGCCATAAATGCTGGTGGTGTCAAAAGGATTTCCGCCGACCAACAAAGGCTGTATAGAAAAAGCTTGGCGCAACTTCGGGTTGCTTAAATAACGCGACACCAGTTGCCAGACTGTTTCGTAGCTGCGCAGACCGAGCAGCCTTGGAATTTGCTTCAGCATGGTCTTAAAGCGATGAAAAGGGACCGCCGAGAGTTCCGTAAAACCCACATCGTAAATACGCTTAGACTGCCGCAGCAATTGACGGTAGCCGTCACAGTCTTTGGGCTCAATCCGCGCTATCTCGGCCAAGGTTTCTTCCAGCGTTCCGCCGTAGTCAAAACTGTCGCCATCGGCAAAGTGAAAACGGTACCAAGGCTTCAATGGCACCAAGGTGACGTGGTCTGAAAACTTTTCGCCGAATAATTCAAATAATTCGTCGAATAAAAAGGGCGCGGTGATCACGGTTGGCCCGGCATCATGACGAAAACCTTGTCGCTCAAACACCTGTGCGCGCCCGCCAAGCTGAGCACAACGGTCAAGCACGGTGACCTCATAGCCTTTAGCCCGCAAGCGCAGCGCAGCGGCCATGCCGCCAAACCCAGCACCAATCACCAAAGCCTGCATTAGCAACACTCCGCAGATGAGACAACAACAAACATGCCGCGCAGCTGCGCAGACAAGTCAAGCAACAGCGCGCCTGAGCCATTCGGCAGTTGCAAAGCGATGGCTTCGCAAATCGCAAGGTGCTTCAGACCTAAGTCTTTGGCGGCTGCCTCAGAATTGACGGATTTTTCTGCATCGGCTGGGCTGTTATGGTTCGTTAAAATAAAAACAATGTTCAAGCATTTGGGTTGACCCTTGCTGACAGAATCAGATTCGCAGTCAATCGTGGCGTCTTGCAAGTCGTCAAAAATTTGATAGCTGACAGCAAAGTTTTCGCACGCTTTTCGCGCCAACGACAAAGCTTCAGTTCGCCCGGAAGCCATCAGCACCAGCTCTAAAGGCAAGCTCAACAACGCACCGGACTTGGCTTTTGCAATTTGGATGTAATTCGCAATACCCTCAGGCTGATCATTGCGCGTGGTCAGATCAGCGCATTGCCCGTCAATAGCGGTGGCTGTGCGCTCGTGCAGCAACGCCAACATGGCAGGCAAAAGAACAGGCTGCGTGAAGGTGCACAACACCCCATAAGCGGCTGACAGCAAGTAATCCCCGCTGCAAATAGCCGTGTTGGTGCCAAACTTTGACCACAATGCCGGCTGACCGCGTCGCAGACTGTCTCTGTCTTGAATGTCGTCGTGTACCAAAGATGCGTTGTGCAGCAACTCAGCACAAGTGGCAATGCACAGCGCATCGTTCACCGGTAGCCCTAAGGCCAGTCCGCCAGCCAAAGCCAAACGCGCCCGCACCCGCTGGCCACCTGATTGCAAGTGATAAGCAGCTGCGCTTCTCGCATCCGCTGGCCCGCTTGGGTTGAAGCGACGGTCTAAACGCAGCGCCTGAAACATGAGCGCTTCGACTTTAACCAGCAAAACCTCCGCATTTTCTGACGGAGAAATAGGCTGTGTGAAATCAGTTACAGACATCGGATGACTCCTTTTCAGGTCGACAGATCACCGAACGGCGCATGTCCGAAAGTGAACTTTCTCCAGCACATGGCCGGAGAAAATTCGTCTGAACGTGAAGGCTTATTTTTTAGCTTGGCTCTCAGTCTCGCTGACAGCCACTGTCCAAATAATCAGGCCAAAGGCGATCTTGTTAAGAACGTCGGCCAGGTTGTAAATAATATTCAGGGCGTTGGCACTGTCGGTAGGGCTGCTTCCCGTGAAGTAACCGAAGAAGTAGCCGATGGGGTAGATGGCCCAACCGAAAGTCACGATCAAACGCATTGTTTTGAAAGCTGACTGAACGGATGGTGGCGCTTTTTCAGCGTTGATCTTGCTGGCTTGGCCCATGAAGATTTCATACAGGATGTAAGCCCAGCCCAGCATGCCGATGATGAATGCAGGCAACACGGCCATGTAACCGGCTTCGCCCAAGTAGCCACCGATCAACATCACCAACGTACCGATCATGAGGCGCCAGAAAACGCCAACAGGAACCTTGGTGATAGCGGACAGAATCAGATAAAACTCAATCATCAGCAACGGTACTGTGATCAGCCAATCGATGTAGCGAAAGACCGTAGGTGTTTCACCGGTGGCAACCCAGACATCGCGCATGTAAAAGTAATGCACAGCGGCCACCAATGTGACCAATCCGGACACTGTGAGCGAGGTTTTCCACTTGGCAGAAACGCGGTCTCGCTCAAGAAAGAAAAAGACCGTCGACGCAATTAACGCCATCGAAATCAACCAAAACGAGATGCCTACGAAATCATCGGGTTTCAGCACGGCTGAGGACGCCGCTGATGCCTGTGTGCTCGCTGAAGCCACCATCACGCCAGAAGTTGCTATTGCGGTCGCTTTGGACCAAATACGATTGAACATCATGCGGATCTCCTTGAAAGTGCATGACCAGTTGATACAGAAGCGCTTTGTAGGCTCTTCGCTTGCCATGATTTCAGTGATCCCGATGACGGGTCCAGACTAATCACGAACGCTTAGTTTAATTAAATACTCAGCGGTCGCGATCTTAAAACAACTTACGGATGAAAAAACTATGAAAAAAATAAATAAGTGTTGTTAATGTGCTTTTTCCCAGTTTTCGCCCAGCCCGATTTCAGCCAGCAGCGGCGCTTTGAGTTGCGCCACACCGGCCATCAGCCGCGGTATCTCAGTGCGCACCCACGCTTGCTCGGCCAGCGGCACTTCAAACACCAGTTCGTCATGCACCTGCATGATCATCCTGGTGCCGCGGCCTTCGGCGTCCAGCACCTGTTGCACCTTGACCATGCTGAGCTTGATGAGGTCGGCTGCTGTGCCCTGCATGGGCGCGTTGATGGCGGCGCGCTCGGCGCCGCTGCGCCGCGGCCCGTTGGGCGAATTGATCTCCGGCAAATACAGGCGCCGGCCAAACACGGTCTCGACATAGCCCTTGCTTTTGGCCGAGAGTTTGGTTTCGTCCATGTAGGTTTTCACGCCGGGGTAACGCTGAAAATACTTGTCGATGTAGGCCGCTGCTGCCTTGGTTTCAATGCCTAAATTACGCGCCAAACCATAGCTGCTCATGCCATAAATCAGGCCGAAATTAATGACCTTGGCATACCGCCGCTGCTCGCTGCTGACCTGTTCCACCGCCACACCAAACACCTCGGCGGCGGTCGCA
>JABMMH010000147.1 GCA_013205645.1 Polaromonas sp.
TGGATCGAGGGGCTGACGATTGCCTCGATCATTTTGGGTGTGTTGCTCGGCGGCCAACTGGTGGGTGTAGCGGTTTCCAACAGTCTGCTGGCTATCAATTTCCCGATCATCGACACCGGTGTTGACACGCCGGCCGAGGCCGCCATCAGCGGCCTGATCTTCATCTACATTTTGGCCGCTTGGTTCAATACGCGCATCCCGCACACCGGTGTCGAGATGCGCCCCATGCCGCGCAACAAGCTGCAACTGCTGCCCGACTTCTGGCGCTGCAATTCGGCCTTGTGGCAGGACAAGCTAGGCCAAATTTCATTGGCCACGACCACGCTGTTTTGGGGCGTGTCGGGTAATCTGCGCTACATCGTGCTGGCCTGGAGCGCAGCCGCGCTAGGCTACAGCACCACGCAAGCATCGTCACTGGTTGGCGTGGTGGCCATTGGCACGGCGATAGGCGCGGTGCTGGCGTCCATGCGCATGCGGTTGGACCAAGCCACCAGCGTCATGCCGCTTGGCATCGCCATGGGCGTGCTGGTGATCTTGATGAACTTCATCGACAACGTCTGGGTGGCGGCGCCATTTTTGATTTTGCTCGGTGGACTTGGTGGCTTTCTGGTCGTGCCGATGAACGCGCTGCTGCAACACCGCGGCCACAACCTGATGGGCGCAGGCCGCTCGATTGCCGTGCAAAACTTCAACGAACAAGCCTGCATCTTGGCGCTGGGCGCGGGCTACAGTTTGTCGACCGGCCTCGGCCTGTCAGCCTTTGCAGCCATCACCGGTTTTGGCGTGCTCGTGGCCGGCTTCATGTGGGTCATCCAGCGCTGGCACAAGAGCAATTGCATCAAGCACAAAGACCAAGTCGAGAGCTTGCTCCGGATCGCCCGCAGCGACAAGTCGCACTAGCCCGCCGGTCATGAACGCACCCAAGTCGACCTCGTCGCTGGCGGTTGGCGCGCTGGTCATCAACGCCTTGGTTTGGGGCGTTTCATGGTGGCCGTTTCGCGAGATGCAGAGCCATGGCTTGCACCCGCTGTGGTCCACCACGCTGATTTATGTGCTGGCCACCGTCGGCGTGCTGGCGTGGAAACCCAACGCATGGCGTTTGCTGGTGCAGCACCGTGGCTTGCTGCTGTTGATGCTGGCGGCGGGCCTGACCAACGTCGGCTTCAACTGGGCCGTGACCATCGGTGACGTGGTCCGCGTGGTGCTGCTTTTTTATCTGATGCCGGCCTGGTCGGTGTTGATTGCTTGGGCCATGCTCGGCGAAAAACCAACAACGGCTTCTCTGCTGCGTCTGCTGCTGGCCTTGGCCGGCGTGCTGATTGTGTTGAAGTCACCGGCCTCGCCCTGGCCCGTGCCAGACACCATTGCCGACTGGCTGGCTTTGGCTGGTGGTCTGTTTTTTGCGCTGACCAATGTGCTGCTGCGCAAACACGGCAACACGGCCAGCGAATCGCGCATGCTAGCGATGTTTGGGGGCGGTGCACTGATGGCCGCAGCCGCCGCGTTCTTGGGTATGGGTGCCGGCATCGTGCCGGCACCGGCTTTTGCTATGGCCGGTGTGCCGGTGGCCATCGGCCTGTGCATCGCGTTCATGGTCAGCAATTTGTTGCTGCAATACGGTGCCGCCCGGCTGGCCGCCAGCACCACAGCCTTGGTCATGCTGACCGAAATATTGTTTGCCAGTGTCTCATCGGCTTGGTTGGGTGCCGCGGAGTTCAGCACGCGAACCTTGATCGGCGGCGGCCTGATTGTGCTGGCCGCGCTGCTGGCGGCACTGGTGCCCGCAGCGGCTGAGCCTGATTTGTCGCGCTTGTCTTGAGTCGCGATTAGCCGGTCGTCAACGCCTCGTCGAGTACCTCGACCCAATGGCGCACGGGCGTGGCGGTGCCGCTTTGCAAGTGCGTGATGCAACCGATGTTGGCTGAGACGATGGTGTCGGGCTTCATCTCCGACAAATTCTCCAGCTTGCGGTCACGCAGCGCGTAAGCGATCTCCGGCTTCAACACCGAATAAGTACCCGCCGAACCGCAGCAGAGGTGCGCTTCGCAACGCGCCACATTGACCTTGAAGCCCAGCGCACCCAAGTGTTTTTCAACCCCACCGCGCAGTTGCTGGCCGTGCTGCAAGGTGCAAGGCGGGTGGAAGGTGAGCTGTTGAGATTCGCTTTGACCAGCGGCTTTTTCAGGGCTAATCAACTTTTTCAGCTGTGGCACTAAGTCAGGCAACAGCTCGCTCAAGTCGCAGGTGATCTCGCTGATGCGGGCGGCCTTGGCGGCGTAGGCCGGGTCGTCTTTGAACAAATGGCCGTAGTCTTTGACCATGACGCCGCAGCCTGAGGCGTTCATGACCAAGGCTTCGACACCGCTTTCAACGTGCGGCCACCAGGCGTCGATGTTGCGGCGCATCTCGACTTTGCCGCCGTCATGGTCGTTCAGGTGAAACTTGACCGCGCCGCAGCAGCCGGCCTTGGTTGCCAGCACCACTTCGATACAGGCGGCGTCCAGCACACGGGCGGTGGCGCTGTTGATGTTGGGCTGCATGCTTGGCTGCACGCAACCGGCCAGCATGAGCATCTTGCGGGCGTGTTTTTGCTTTGGCCAAGTCCCAGCTGCATGCGCTACGGACACCTTGTTTTTGAGCGCCTCGGGCAGCAGCCCACGCACCGCTTGACCGAGCTTCATGGCGGGCGAAAACAAGGGCGAAGGCAAACCCTCTTTCAGCGCCCAACGCAAAGCTTTTTCAGCGGCTGGGCGCTCGACGCGTTCGTCCACCAGCTTGCGGCCAATGTCGATCAGATGGCCGTAGTCAACACCGCTTGGGCAGGTGGTTTCGCAGTTGCGGCAAGTCAGGCAACGGTCTAAGTGCAACTGGGTTTTGCGCGTCGGCACATCGCCTTCGAGCACTTGTTTGATGAGGTAAATGCGGCCACGCGGGCCGTCCAGTTCGTCACCCAGCAGCTGGTACGTTGGGCAGGTGGCGGTGCAAAAACCACAGTGCACGCATTTGCGCAAAATGGCTTCGGCGGCGAGGCCGTCGGCTGTGCCTTGAAATTCCGGGGCGAGATTGGTTTGCATGGCGGACTTTTTGAAAGACGTGAATGACTCAATGGCTCAATAGTGGCGACGCAAATAACGCTTCAAATCGGCGTACAGCGGCGGCAAGGACAACAACAGCAAGATGGTCGCCATCGGCAACACCCAGATGAAACCTAAGTACTTGAAGCCAGCTGCGCCGACCACGCCGCCAGCCATGAACGAAGCCAGCAGCATGCTGTACAGCTTCAGCTTGATGCGGTTGGCGCGCACATGCGAGTCGGCGGCGGTTTTGGTGCGATTCCAGTAAAACACTTTGCCCAGCTCAATGCCGAGGTCAGTGATGACGCCGGTCATGTGGGTGGTGCGGATTTGCGAGGCTGAAATTTTGCTGACCACGGCGTTTTGCAAGCCCATGGTGTAGGCCAGCACCAACACCGTCAACGGCACGGCGAACGGCGTTTGGCGATTCAGCGTAGCGCCGAGCAGGCCGAACACCAACAACAAGCCGGCTTCCAGCAGCAGCGGCAACGCAAACTCACTGCGCAAGTGATGTTGCCGGGCCCAGTTGACCTGCACCGCCGTGGTGGCCGCGCCGGCAGTGAACGCCAGCAAAGTGCCGAGCGCACCAAGCAACAA
>JABMMH010000025.1 GCA_013205645.1 Polaromonas sp.
CGTTGCAAGGCCTCGGCCAGCGGCTTGTGACCCGGTAGCGGCTTCAATGCCTTTGACAGCAGGATGCGCCGCACGTCGACATGAATGCCTTCGTCCGTTCGGCCTTGGTTGAAGTCCACTACCGCGGCGTCGATCACGGCTCGAATATCGGCTTCTACCGCCACCGGGTCTTCCTCGGGAATCATGCGGCGGTCTAGCTTGAGGACGACTTTGCCAGGCACCACGTTGGTGTTGGTGCCGCCAGAAATAAAACCGACATTGAGGTACGGATGCGTGATGCCCTCGACCTGGGAGGTGATGTTCTGGTACAGCGTGTTTTGTGCGTAGAGTGCCGTCAAGATGCGGTTAGCGCCTTGCAGCGCGTCAATGCCGGTGTGCGGCACGGCGGCGTGCGCCATATTGCCGTGGACGGTCAGTTCCATCTGCAAGCAGCCGTTGTGGGCGGTGATCACCTGGTAGCTGAAGCCGGCGGCAATCACCAAGTCGGGTTGGATGATCTTGTGCTGCAGCAACCAAGCCGGGCCGACTTCGCCGCCAAACTCTTCGTCGTAGGTGAAGATCAATTCAATGCCGCCCCGCGTCGGCTTGGCCACGGCCTCCAGAGCGCGCACGGCAAAGGTGAAGGTTGAAAAATCGCATTTGCTGACGGCTGCTGCGCGGCCGTAAATGTGGCCGTTGTCAATCTCGCCGCCGTAAGGGTCTTTGGTCCAGCCCTCGCCCGGTGGCACCACGTCACCGTGCGCGTTCAAAGCAATCACGCGGCCACCGTCTCCATAGTGCCGACGCGCCACCAGATTGGTGATGCTTTGCAGCCCGGCGGCTTCAACTTCTGCTCGTGGGACTTCGTGTTTTTCAATCGGCAAACCCATGGCTTCAATCAGCTCGGCTGCGCGCAGCGCGTGCGGCGTGTTGTTGCCTGGCGGGGTGTCGGTCGGCACTTGAATCAGCGCTTGCAGAAAACGCGTCTGCTCGTCAAAGTGGGCGTCAACCCAGGCGTCTATTTTTTCGTAGGTGGTGGTCATGGTGTGCTGTTTTTCAGTTGGCTTTGAGATGGGTCAGCAGATGCATGAAGGCATCAATCGTCAATTGAATGTCGTCGCTGGTGCTGGACTCCAACGGGTTGTGGCTGATGCCTGAGTTCTGGCCGCGCACAAACAGCATGGCTTGCGGCATCACTTCGTGCAGCTTCATGGCGTCATGGCCAGCGCCGCTGGGCATGCGGTACAGCGGTGCGCCGAGTGCTGTGACAGCCGCTTCCCAACGCGCCTGCCAAGCTGGTGCGCTGGGTGCAGCGGCTGCGCGCATGGTTTCTTCGGCGGCGTGGTGCACACTGCGTCGCTCACAAATGCGCTTCAGCTCGCTGAGAATGTCGGTCACCAGCGCGTCGCGTTGGGCGTTGTTGGGAGCCCGCATATCCAGCGAAAAAAGACAGCGACCAGGCACCACATTGACCGAACCATTCGGCACTTGCAGCATGCCGATAGTGGCCACAGAGTCACCATCTTTCAGCGCACGCTGCTCTACATACAAGGCCAGTTCGGCCATGGCAACGGCGGCATCGGCGCGGCGGTTCATGGGCGTGGTGCCGGCGTGGCTGGCGGTGCCGATGATCTCGCATTGCATGCGAACACCGCCATTGATGGAGGTGACGATGCCCAGCGGCAAGTCGAGTTCATTCAGCACCGGTCCTTGCTCAATGTGCACCTCGACAAAGCCCAGGTAATCGGCTGGGTTGCGCTGGAGATTTGGGATGTCTTCAACCGTCAATCCAGCGTGCGCCATGGCGTCTCGCATCTTGATGCCGTCGGCGTCTTGCTGGTCCAGCCACTCCGGTTTGAAGTCCCCAATGAGCGCGCCCGAACCCAAGAAGGTGGCTTTGTACCGTTGGCCTTCTTCTTCTGCAAAGGCGATGACTTCGAAATGAAAGGGCAGTCGTTTTTGTTGGCGATGCAGCTCACGCACGCAAGCGATCGGCGTAAAAATGCCGAGGCGGCCGTCGTACTTGCCGCCGTTGCGCACGGTGTCATAGTGCGAGCCGGTCATCAGCGTTTTGGCTGTGGGTGTGGCCGCCAAGTAGCGACCGACCACATTGCCCACGGCGTCAATATGCACGTCGTCAAAACCGCTGTCGTGCATGTGGTGCACGATGAACTGCGCGCAGGCGCGGTGTGCGTCGGTCAGGTAGGTGACGGTGAGCTGGCCTTGTTCGGCGTAGCCGGGATCGCTGAAAACGCAGAGCTCTTCTTGCCAGTCCCAGACTAAATTGCCCAACACCGGTTCGCAGCCAAACTTGTCGTTCAGCCGAATTTCAGCGATGCGGTTGATGTTGCGCAGGCACTCTTGCCGCTCAAACTCAGGGTGACCATTCAGCCGCCGCGCAAAGGTCTCGATGATTTGTTGCTTGTTAAGGCCAAGGCCGCGTGGCCCGCGCACAGCCAAGATGAAGGGGAAACCAAAGCGTGCGTTGTAGTCGCGGTTGAGTTGCTGGATGACGGCGAACTCTTGCGGCGTGCATTGCGTCAGGCCGGCTTTGTTTTGTTCGTTGCTGGACTCAGCCGTCAGGCTCTGGCTGACCATCGCTTTGCCCGCCAGTTCGGGGTGAGCCTGGATCAATTGAAGCTGCGCTTCTTTGCTGGCGCTTTGCAGCGCCAGCGCTAATTTGTATTTCAAGTCGGTCAGTGACTTGAAGGGCCGCGCTGCCATTGCTTGCTCCGCTACCCACGGCGAGTGTTCATACAGGCCGTCAAGCAGTTGCAGCGCTTCGGCGTGCGTGGCGTTGTTGAGGCGGTCCAGCGTCAAGTGTGCAGATGTCATGTTTTCAGACCCGTTGAATCGTTCAGGTTGAAAGGGTGCGTGGCTTGCCAATGCTTGGCGATCTCGATGCGGCGGCAGACCCAGACCTTGTCGTGCTTTTGCACGTGGTCCAGAAAACGCTGCAGCGCTACCAACCGGCCGGGTCGGCCCAGCAGGCGGCAATGCATGCCGATGCTCAGCATCTTTGGTGCGTTCAAGCCGTTGGCATCGCCTTCTGCGTACAACACGTCAAAGCTGTCACGCAGGTAAATGAAGAAGTCTTCAGCTTGGGCAAAACCTTGCGGCAAAGAAAAGCGCATGTCGTTGGTGTCCATCGTGTAGGGCACCACCAAACGCGGCACCACCTGGCCGTCGGTGCGCTTCACCGTCATCCAAAAGGGCAGGTCGTCACCGTAGTAGTCACTGTCGTAAGTCAGCCCGCCGTCGTCGGCTACCAGACGCCGCGTTTGTGGGCTGTCACGCCCGGTGTACCAACCGAGTGGCCGGTTGCCGGTGAGTTTTTCGATGGCGTCCAGGCCCAAGCGCATGTGTTCGCGCTCGGTCGCTTCATCTAAGTTTTGGTAGTTGATCCAACGCCAGCCATGGCAAGCAATCTCATGTCCGAGTTCAACGAATGCGGCCGTCAAGTCCGGGTGGCGCTGCAAGGCCATGCCGACGCCAAACACCGTCAACGGCAAGCCGCGTTTTTCAAATTCGCGCAAGATGCGCCAGACGCCCGCGCGTGAGCCGTATTCGTAAATGCCCTCCATGCTCAGATGGCGCTCCGGAAAACTCGGCGGGTTGAACATCTCGGACAAGAACTGCTCCGAGCCGGCGTCACCGTGCAGCACAGCGTTCTCGCCGCCTTCTTCGTAGTTCAAGACAAACTGCACCGCAATGCGGGCTTGGCCCGGCCATTCCGGATGCGGCGGGTTTTGGCCGTAGCCGACGAGGTCGCGCGGGTAGGGCGCAGTGGTGTCGTAAGTCATCGCTTAGGGCTCCGCAGCTAGGTGGTCAGGACAGTGCCATTGAAATGTCATTCGACGGCACCTTGCGGTCAAAGGTCAGGTTTTCTTCGACGTGCAACAGGTGGTCGTGCATCAGTTGAACGGCCTTGTTTTCATCGCGTGCGGCCAGCGCCTTTACGATCAGCGCGTGCTCTTCATGCGAGTGAGCGGCCGCCGCGCTGGACTGGTACATCAGCGTGATCAGCGCGCAGCGCGAGATCAGGTCGCCGAGCACTTGTGCCAGCACTTGGTTGCCCATGAGCTCAGCCATGCGCACATGAAAGTCCCCCAGCAATTCATTGCGACTAGGCGCGTCAGCCCGGTCGACAGCGGCTTGTTCGCGCGCCACATGCTCTTTGAGTGACTTGATGCGCGCTGGCGTGCTGTCCCGCACAAAAGCCCGCGTCATTTCGGCTTCAAGCATGCGCCGCACAGCAAACACCTGCTTGGCCTCGGCGACAGACGGTGCGGCCACGAAGGCACCTCGCGCAGGTTCAAGCCTGATCAAACGGTTTTGCGACAGCTGAAACAGCGCCTGTCGCACCAAGGTTCTAGACACCCCAAAATGGTCAGCTAACTTTTGCTCAGCCAGCTTGGTGCCGGGGTGCAA
>JABMMH010000148.1 GCA_013205645.1 Polaromonas sp.
CTCGAACCCGACGATGCCGGCCAGCATCTTGCGTTGGTAGTCGGCGTCCAGCGAACGCCATTGCGCCGCATAAGCCGGTTCATGCTCGCCAATGAGTTTTTTCAGCAAGGCATCTTTGGCTTCGGGCTCGTCAATCAACACGGCCTCAACCGTGCAATGCACAGCCAAGTAATTCCAGGTCGGCACACGCGCCAAGTCGGGGTACACCTGCGGCGACAAATACGCATGCGCACCCAAAAAAGTCACCACCGCTTTAGGCCTAGCCTGCAGGTAACGCCAATGCGGATTAGCGCGCGCCACGTGACCAAGTAACACGGGCGTGGCACCTTCATCAGCAGCCAGTTCATCATCCAACAGCAGCGGCAAGTGGGTGACAAAAGGCAAGCCCGCGTCGTCAGTGCTGATGAGACTGGCGAACGGATCCGCCCGTATCAGCGGCGCAGCGTGCTCATCCCACTCACCCTTGAAATATTTTGGTAAATACATGAGAGTGAGGATAAGCGAAGACCGCTTTTGCTAGCGGTCTTGGCGAGAAATAACTGACATTAATCGAGCTTCATCTCGCGTATCACGCCGCGAAATTGATCCATTTGCCGACGCAAAATTGCATCCTGCTCGGCCGGGGTGGAGCCAGCAGGTTCAGCACCCAGATCGTTCAGGCGCTTGACCACCTCAGGATGGCGAATGGCGGCTACGACTTCACGCTGCAGACGGTCGATGATGTCTTTGGGCGTTTTAGCCGGCGCAAACAAACCATTCCAGCCTTCAAGTTCAAGGTTGGGATAGCCAAGTTCGCGCACAGTTGGGACATCAGGCAACACGGCAATGCGACGGGACGCGGTTGTGGCGATGGCCTTCAGCGTTCCCGCCCTAACCTCTGCCAAAGAAGTTGAAAGTTGATCGCCGCCGATCTGAATTCGACCCGACAACAGCTCCTGCTTCAGCGGCGCTGCGCCCTTGAAGGCGACGTGCTCCATCTCAACTTTGGCATCCCGCTTAAAGGCTTCGCCGAGGACATGAACGGCGGAACCGGGACCTGTAGAGCCGTAGTTGTATTGGAGGTTTTTGTTAGCGCGCAACAATGTGGCAACTTCGCGCAAGTCCTTCGCCGGGACGCTGGGATTGGCGGTCAGAATAAATGGCACATAAACGGCGATGGAGATGCCTGCAAAATCAGTATCGACATTGAACGGTGAGCGCTTGTTGAGCGTTTGCGCAACCGATGACAACGGGAAGGTCAAGTTATGCATCAAGATGGTGTACCCATCTGGCGCGGCCTTGGCAACCAAGTCAGCGCCAATAGCGCCGCCCGCACCAGCACGGTTTTCAATCAACACCGGTTGGCCCATCGACTCCGTCATCCGCTGCGCAATGATGCGGGCCACGACATCCGTGGTCCCGCCCGCAGGGAAAGGCACGATCATCTTGATGGGCTTAGTCGGGAAGGTTTGAGCTGCAACGATGGAACTGGCGATCATAGCCAAGACCCCAAATAGCGTTGCTGCTGCGAGTTTTCTCTTTGATGTGAGCACCGTGACCCCTTGAATTGAGCATTGTTTAGGACGCGCCGGCAAAGTTGCCAGCGAATATATCCTATGGGCCGGCTTTACGAATGAAATCCGGGAATTCCCTTGTGCTCAAATTCGGTAATGGTCGTTGGATGAAAAACCCATCAGCTTTCAACCTTGGCTAGCGATCTGTCGCAAAGCCTGCTCAAAGACTTCGACAGGTTGACCACCAGAAATCAAATGTTTGTCATTGATGATGATTGCCGGCACTGAATTAATGCCCTGGGCTTGGTAAAACTGTTCGCGCGCCCGGACTTCGACGGCGTAGTCATCCGAGTTCAAAATTGCTGCGGCACGAACCTCATCCAAACCTACCTCTGCAGCCAACTTCAACAAGACCTCATGAGACGCCGGGCTTTCGCCGTCGGTGAAGTAAGTCTTGAAAAGTCCTTCTTTAAAAGCCTTCTGTTGGCCCTCGCCTTGTGAGTCGGCCCAATGCAACAAACGATGTGCGTCGAAGGTGTTGTAGGTGCGACTGCGTCCACCACCGGCTGCATTGGTGCCGTTGAACGTGAAGTCCAAGTCTGCCCCACGTTGGCGAATCGCTTCACGGTTCGCTTCGGCCTGCTCCGTCGAAATGCCATATTTTTGGGTGATGTGCTCGGTGATGTCTTGACCCTCTGGACCCATGGTCGGGTTCAGTTCAAACGGCTGAAAGTGCAAATCTACTGTGATGTCCGGGCTGACCCGATCCAGCGCTTGATCAAGCGCTTTGAGGCCAATCACGCACCAAGGGCAAGACACATCTGAGACAAAGTCAATTTTAAGAGTCGTGGTCATGTGTTTGGTCCCTTGAAGATGGTGCGCGGTAGCGCGTTATGTGATTATTCCCACTCAATCGTCGCAGGTGGTTTGCTGCTGACGTCGTAGGTGACGCGGTTGATGCCGCGTACTTCGTTAATGATGCGCCCAGACACTTTCTTGAGTAAGGCGTAGGGTAATTCAGCCCAGTCGGCAGTCATGAAATCGCTGGTTTGCACGGCGCGCAAGGCCACGACGTATTCGTAAGTACGGCCGTCGCCCATGACGCCGACGCTTTTGACCGGCAAAAAGACGGTGAAGGCTTGGCTGGTGAGTTCGTACCAGTTTTTGCCGCTGTCGGCGTCTTTGAAGTTGCGCAACTCTTCGATGAAGATGGCGTCAGCACGGCGTAGCAGGTCTGCAAATTCTTCTTTGACTTCACCCAAGATACGCACGCCAAGGCCTGGGCCAGGAAATGGATGGCGGTAAACCATGTCGTGCGGCAGACCCAAGGCGACGCCGAGTTCGCGGACTTCATCCTTGAACAATTCGCGCAGTGGCTCTAGCAGTTTCAGACCCAATTGCTCAGGCAAGCCACCCACATTGTGGTGGCTCTTGATGGTCATGGCCTTTTTGTTTTTGGCACCACCGGACTCAATCACGTCCGGGTAAATCGTGCCTTGGGCCAGCCATTTGGCACCTTTGGAAGAAGCATCAGCAGCTTTGAGCTTAGCGGCCTCAGCCTTGAACACTTCAACGAATTCGCGGCCAATGATCTTGCGCTTGGCTTCAGGCTCACTGACACCCGCCAGGTGACCGAGAAACTGACCTGCTGCATCAACCCGGATGACCTTGGCGTGCAGCTTGCCGACGAACATGTCCATGACCATGTCGCCTTCATTCAGACGCAGCAAGCCGTGGTCCACAAAAACGCAAGTCAGCTGGTCACCAATGGCGCGGTGGATCAACGCCGCCGCCACCGACGAATCAACGCCGCCGGACAGGCCGAGAATGACTTCTTCGTCGCCGACTTGCTCGCGTATTTTGGCAACCGCTTCTTGGATGTAATCGCCCATGATCCAGTCGGGACGCGTGCCGCAGATGTCCAGCACGAATCGGTTCAACAGGGCTTGGCCTTGCACGGTGTGCGTGACTTCAGGGTGGAATTGAACCGCGTAGTATTTGCGGACTTCGTCAGCCATTCCGGCGATTGGGCAAGACTCGGTCGAGGCCATGAGCTTGAAGCCGGGCGGCATCTCGGTGACTTTGTCGCCGTGGCTCATCCAGACCTTGAGCATGCCGTGACCGTCTGGCGTGGTGAAGTCGGCGATGTCTTTGAGCAGCGCCGTGTGGCCACGGGCACGCACTTCGGCGTAGCCAAACTCACGGGTCGTTCCACCTTCAACTTTGCCGCCAAGCTGCTGCGCCATGGTCTGCATGCCGTAGCAAATACCCAGCACAGGAATGCCCAAATCGAAGACTGCCTGAGGCGCTTTGTCCGTCGATTCTTCGTAGACGCTGGCATGGCTGCCCGACAAAATCACGCCCTTGAGATTACCGTCTTTGGCGTACTCACGAATCCAC
>JABMMH010000149.1 GCA_013205645.1 Polaromonas sp.
CCTCGGCACAACCGAGCGTGGTCAGCGCATGAATGTCTGAGCGCGCCACCCGCGAATGCAGCACGTCGCCGACGATCGCCACCGTCAGATTGCTGAAGTCTTTTTTGTAATGACGGATGGTGTACATGTCCAACAGGCCTTGCGTCGGGTGCGCATGGCGACCGTCGCCGGCGTTGATCACGTGCACATGCGGCGCCACGTGCTGGGCGATCAAGTACGGCGCGCCCGACTCACTGTGGCGCACCACAAAAATATCAGCCGCCATGGCGCTGAGGTTGGCAATCGTGTCGAGCAGCGACTCGCCCTTGGAGGCCGACGAGCGCGCGATGTCGAGGTTGATGACGTCGGCAGACAGCCGCGTGGCGGCGATCTCAAAAGTCGTTCGCGTGCGGGTGGAGTTTTCAAAGAACAGGTTGAAAACGCTCTTGCCGCGCAGCAGCGGGACCTTCTTGACCTCGCGGTCACTGATGCTGACAAAGTTCGCCGCGGTGTCCAAAATCTGCGTCAACGTGGCTTTGGACAGACCTTCGGTGGAGAGCAGATGAATCAGTTCGCCGTGTTTGTTGAGTTGGGGGTTTCGTCGGTACAACACGTTAGGCTCCCTGGACTTCAAAACTGAACAGACCGGCGTCTGAACGCGCCAGTTGCAGCGACTGCGTCACCGGCAAGGCGATGCGCGCCATCACCAAGTCGGGTTGCACCGGCAACTCACGGCCTCCGCGGTCGACCAACACCGCCAGTTTGACACTGGCGGGGCGGCCGTAGTCAAAGAGTTCATTCAGCACAGCGCGAATGGTGCGGCCGGTGTAGAGCACATCGTCGAGCACGATCAGGTGCTCACCATTCACATCGAAAGGCAGCAAGGTTTGCGCGCTGGTGGCCAAGCCGCGGCTGGCAAAGTCGTCGCGGTGCATGACCGATGACAACACGCCGACCGGGTCATTCAAACCGAGGTCTTTTTGCAGGCGCTCAGCCAGCCACGCACCGCCCGAAGCGACACCGACCAGCCGAGGTGGCTTGGGATAGCTGGCGAGGAGGTGCTGCAGACTGCGCAGCAGTTCGAGGTAGAGCGCTTCCGCGTTCAGGGATTCGACGGTCTTCAAGAAAGACTCCTTAAAAATTGCTCAAGAATGATGCAGGCTGATGCCGCGTCAGCATCAGCCGCCCCGAGCGCATGCGCTTCGGTGGTGCTGTAACGCTCGTCGACTTCGTAAACGCTGAGCCCGAAACGGCCACGCAACTGTCGCGCAAATTTTTGCGCACGCACGGTGTTTTCGTGACTGGCGCCGTCGGGATGATACGGAACGCCGACCACCAAAGCGTCGGGTTGCCATTCTTTGATGCGTGCGGCGATCGGCACAAAACGCGCGTCACCGACAGCGCTGATGGTGGTTTGCGGCGTGGCGGTACGCGTCAGTCGGTTGCCGCTGGCCACACCGGTGCGCTTGAGCCCAAAATCAAAAGCCAGAAAGGTTTGGACAGTGGGGGCCAACTCAATGGCAGCCCCGCCACTCATGAGTGGCCAGCCTCAGGCGACAGCATCCAGCGCTGCAGGCCGAGCAGCAGCAAGGCCTTGTCGTAGCGCTGCTCAACCGGGGTGTCAAAAATCACGGCCGGGTCAGCCGCCACGGTGAGCCAGCTGTTGTCTGAAATCTCGGACTCCAACTGCCCTTCACCCCAAGCCGAATAACCCAGCGAGACAAAGACGCGGCGTGGGCCGGCGCCCGTCGACAGCGCTTCGAGAACGTCTTTGGAGGTGGTCATTTCAAGCCCGCCGGGGATCGACATGGTCGACGCGTAGACCGACTCATGGCCTGGCAGCATGCTTTCGTGAAGCACAAAACCGCGCTCGGTCTGCACCGGCCCGCCCTTGAAAACTGGCGCCTGGCTGAGGTCTTCTCGGCGCAGCGGCAACTCGACTTTGTCGAACAGGCTTTTCAAGCTGATGTCGCTGGGCTTGTTGATGACCAAACCCAGCGCGCCGCGCTCGGTGTGTTCGCACATGTAGATCACGCTGCCGACAAACGACTCGTCGTCGAGGCCGGGCATGGCGATCAAAAAGTGATGCGTGAAGTTGATCGGGTCGAAGTCCATGGCCATAACCCTAATTTTACGCTGACGATTTGCGGTCTGGCTCTGATTAAAACGGCCAGCGTCCAGCTAACATCCTCGCCATGAGCAAACAATACGAGCGCGGACTGGTCTGGTTCCGCCGCGACCTGCGGGCGCACGACCACGCCGCCCTGCACCACGCCTTGACCACCTGCCGGCAGGTTTTTTGCCTTTTTGTGTTGGACCGGGCGATTCTCGACCCGCTGCCGCGCGCCGACCGGCGGGTTGATTTCATTGTGCAATCACTGACCGAGCTTGACGCCGCACTGCAAGCACTGGCCCAGCCGCACGGCGTCCACAACGCCGGGCTGCTGGTGCTGCATGACTGGGCCAGCACGGCGGTGCTGCAGCAGGCGCAAGCCTTGCAAGTGCAAGCGGTCTTCAGCAACCACGACGACGAACCGCAAGCGATTCAGCGCGACGCGCAGGTTGCCGACAGCTTGGCCGCCCACGGCGTGGCCTTTCACAGCTTCAAAGACCACGTGGTGTTTGAACGCGCCGAACTGCTGACGCAGGGTGGCAAGCCCTACGGCGTCTTCACGCCCTACAAAAACAGCTGGCTGAAAAAGGTCGACAGCTATTACCTGCAGTCCTATGCCATCAAGGCCCATGCCGACGCTCTGGCCAACAAGCCGGCCGACGCCAAGCCAGTCCCCACGCTGAGCGAGATTGGTTTTGAGACCAGCAACTTGCAGGCGCTGAAACTGCCCGCCGGCATCTCGGGCGGTGCCCAGCTGTTTGAAGAGTTTTTGCAGCGCATCGACGACTATGAAGAAAGCCGCAA
>JABMMH010000150.1 GCA_013205645.1 Polaromonas sp.
GGAATATTTCCGCACGCTGGCTGCTGGTGACGCATGGCACACAGGGCAGGGCTATCGCAGCGGCAGAGATATGCGGCTGATCGTGATGCACAAAGATCACGGTGAGATAGAGCGCCACAGGTGCGACGTTGGGATGCTTGCATGATTTTGGGGTTGATCGTACCCCGATTGGGTTTTTCCGGCCAAGTGGCGAGAACTACGGTGACGCCGGAAATGCTGCTAGCGGCTTAGTCCGTTTATACTTGCAGCGGGAAGTTTTTAAGGCCGGTTAGCCAGCCATAAAATTAAAGCGGAAATAAGTTTCCGCTCAAACCTCTCGGAAGCCGCGCCAGTGCTCAAATTACGAGTCCGGCTCTCCGCACCACACTTTTACGGGCAGCACCGTCTTGTTTCAAGGCGCTGACTGCTCATTACCAAGCTGCATATTAGGAGAAGACCATGGCCGTGACTGTAGAAACGCTTGAAAAGCTGGAACGCAAAATGACGTTGACACTGCCCGTCAACACCATTCAGTCCGAAGTCGATGTGCGCTTGAAGCGCTTGGCTCGCACCGTCAAGATGGACGGCTTTCGTCCAGGCAAAGTGCCGATGAATGTCGTGGCTCAGCGTTACGGTTACTCAGTTCATTACGAAGTGATGAACGACAAGGTTGGTGAGGCTTTCTCCGTGGCTGCCAATGAAGCCAAATTGCGCGTGGCTGGCCAGCCACGCATCAGCGAAAAAGAAGGCGCGCCAGAAGGCGACTTGCTGTTTGACGCTATTTTCGAAGTCTATCCAGACGTCAAAATTGCCGATTTGGCCGGTGCCGAAGTCGCCAAGGTCAGCGCTGACGTCAGCGACGCTGCCATCGACAAGACCATCGACATCCTGCGCAAGCAGCGCCGTACCTTTGCCCAGCGCGCGATGGACGTTGCTGCGCAAGACAACGACCGCGTGACGATTGATTTTGAAGGCAAGATTGAAGGTGAAACCTTCCCGGGCGGCAAAGCCGAAGCCTTCCAGTTCTTGGTCGGCGAAGGCCAGATGCTGAAAGAATTTGAAGACGCAGTGCGCGGCATGAAGTCTGGCGAAAGCAAGACTTTCCCGCTGAGCTTCCCGGAGGACTACCACGGTAAAGACGTGGCCGGCAAACAGGCTGACTTCATGGTCACGGTCAAGAAAATCGAAGCCGCCCACCTGCCAGAGATCAACGAAGCCTTGGCCAAGTCGCTTGGCATAGCGGACGAAACAGTTGACGGTTTGCGCGTCGACATTCGCAAAAACCTCGAGCGTGAAGTCAAGTTCCGCTTGCTGGCGCGCAACAAAAACGCCGTCATGGACGCCTTGCTGGCCAACGCCGAACTCGACTTGCCAAAGTCCAGCGTGCAGGCTGAACTCGATCGCATGATCGAAGCCGCTCGTGCCGATCTCAAGCAGCGCGGCATCAAAGACGCTGAAAAAGCCCCGATTCCTGATGACATCTTCCGCCCGCAAGCTGAAAAGCGCGTGCGTTTGGGTCTGGTGGTGGCTGAACTGGTTCGCACCAACGAGTTGCAGGCCAAGCCTGAGCAGCTCAAGGCGCACATCGAAGAGCTGGCTGGCAGCTACGAAAAGCCGCAAGACGTGGTGCGTTGGTACCTGAGCGACAACAGCCGCATGGCCGAAGTCGAAGCCGTTGTGATTGAAAACAACGTCACTGATTTCGTACTGGGCAAGGCCAAGATCACGGAAAAAGCCATTTCATTCGACGAGTTGATGGCACAAAACTGACCTGAGACGCGAGTCTTTGTCGAATCTGGGGCTTGTGCTTGACGGTACAAGCCCCAGATTGATTTTAGGTACAGTACAAATATCTCTGGAGAAAACACAATGGTTGCAAATTACAGCTACGGCAGTTCTTACTCGGGCGCACAAGGCCTCGGCATGGTGCCGATGGTCATTGAGCAGTCGGGCCGCGGCGAACGCTCTTACGATATTTATTCACGCTTGCTCAAAGAGCGCGTGATTTTCTTGGTCGGCCCGGTGAATGACCAGACGGCCAACTTGGTGGTGGCACAGCTGCTTTTTCTGGAAAGTGAAAATCCAGACAAAGACATCTCCTTCTACATCAACTCGCCCGGTGGTTCAGTCACGGCCGGTATGGCGATTTACGACACCATGCAGTTCATCAAGCCGGATGTGTCGACGCTGTGCGTCGGCATGGCGGCCAGCATGGGTGCATTTTTGTTGTCGGCGGGTGCCAAGGGCAAGCGTTTTTCTTTGCCGAACTCACGCGTCATGATTCACCAGCCTTCTGGCGGTGCGCAAGGCCAGGCGTCTGACATTGAAATTCACGCCCGTGACATCTTGAAAACCCGCGATCAGCTGAATCGTATTTTGGCTGGCAACACCGGCCAAACGGTTGAGCGCATTGAGCGCGACACCGAGCGCGACTATTTCATGTTTGCCGAGGACGCCAAAGAGTACGGTTTGATCGACGAAGTCATCGCCAAGCGGCCTTAAAAAAGCAGCTTGCGCTAAGCTCTGCAGCGGCGTTTTCTGTTACAGAAAACGCCGTTTTTGTTTGGTTATCATTGGATAACAGTTCTTAAGATACCGTCCCTCCAAGGACATGCGAAAAGGCACCCGCAATGGCCGAGAAAAAAGGCACCACCAGCGAAAAAACGCTCTACTGCTCCTTCTGTGGCAAAAGCCAGCACGAGGTGAAGAAGCTCATCGCAGGCCCGTCTGTGTTTGTCTGTGACGAATGCATTGACCTCTGCAATGAAATCATCCGTGACGAGTTGCCCGCAGGAACCGAGTCCGGTGATGCACGCAGTGATTTACCGACGCCAGCTGAAATCAAAGCGACACTGGATGGTTACGTCATTGGCCAAGAGCCGGCCAAGCGCATCTTGGCGGTGGCGGTTTACAACCACTACAAGCGACTGCGCCACAAAGACAAAGCCAAAAAGGACGATGTCGAGCTGACCAAAAGCAACATCTTGCTGGTCGGTCCGACGGGCTCTGGCAAGACTCTGCTGGCGCAAACCTTGGCGCGCACCCTCAACGTTCCGTTTGTGATGGCCGACGCCACCACTTTGACGGAAGCCGGCTATGTCGGCGAAGACGTTGAGAACATCATTCAGAAACTGCTGCAAAGCTGCAACTATGAAGTTGAGCGTGCGCAACAGGGCATCGTTTACATCGACGAGATCGACAAGATCACACGCAAGTCTGACAACCCATCCATCACCCGTGACGTGTCGGGCGAGGGCGTGCAACAGGCGCTGCTCAAGCTGATCGAAGGCACGATGGCTTCAGTGCCGCCGCAGGGAGGCCGCAAGCACCCGAATCAAGATTTCTTGCAAGTCGATACCACCAATATTCTGTTCATTTGCGGCGGTGCTTTTTCAGGGCTTGAAAAAGTCATTGAAAGCCGAACCGAAACCTCGGGCATTGGTCTTGGCGCCTCCGTCAAAAGCAAGAAAACCCGCAGCTTGACCGAAGCCTTCAAGGACGTTGAGCCTGAAGATCTGATCAAGTTCGGTCTGATTCCTGAATTGGTCGGCCGTATGCCGGTCTTGGCCACGCTGGCCGAGCTGACTGAAGATGCGCTGGTGAAGATTCTGACGGAGCCTAAAAATGCCGTTGCCAAACAGTTCAGCAAGCTGCTATCAATGGAAGGTGTTGAGCTGGAGATTCGTCCATCGGCACTGAAGGCCATTGCCCGCAAGGCGCTGGCTCGCAAAACCGGTGCACGGGGTCTGCGCTCTATCTTGGAGCAATCGCTGATTGACACCATGTACGAGCTGCCAAACATCAGCAATGTCGAAAAAGTGGTGGTTGACGAATCGACGATTGATGAGAACAAGCCGCCTTTGCTGGTTTACCGCGAGGCAGCCAAAAAGGCCTGAAGTTGTGGCGGGGCCGGATTTCAAGCTTGAAATGCCGGTTTAACCCCCCAAGTCTTCCAGATGTATCTTGCTTCCGGATGAGAAACCTCTCCGGCGGCTAATGTGAAAGGTTTATATGTCCGGTCAAACTTCATTGCCGCCGCTTCCGATTGATTTGCCGCTGTTGCCTCTGCGCGACGTGGTGGTCTTCCCGCACATGGTCATCCCTCTGTTTGTCGGTCGGCCCAAAAGTATCAAGGCGCTCGAGTCCGCCATGGAGTCGGAGCGCCGCATCATGCTGGTGGCCCAAAAAGCCGCCGCCAAAGATGAGCCGTCTGCCGAAGACATGTTTGACGTCGGTTGCGTGGCGACTATTCTGCAGATGCTCAAGCTGCCAGACGGCACGGTCAAGGTGCTGGTCGAAGGCCAGCAACGCGCCAAGGTCAACTCTATTGTGGACGGTGAGCATCACTTCACCAGCAATGTCACACCCGTCGAGCCCGAAGTGGCTTTGCCCGGTGACAAGACCAGCGAAGTCGAAGCGCTGCGCCGTGCCGTGATGCAGCAGTTTGACCACTACGTCAAACTCAACAAGAAGATTCCACCAGAGATTTTGACCTCGATCTCCAGCATTGACGATGCCGGCCGCTTGGCTGACACCATCGCTGCGCACTTGCCGCTCAAGCTGGACGCCAAGCAGGTCATCCTCGATCTGAGCAACATCAAAGCACGCCTCGAAAACCTCTATGAGCAGGTAGAGCGCGAGGTTGACATCCTGAACGTTGACAAAAAAATCCGTGGCCGCGTGAAGCGCCAGATGGAAAAAAATCAGCGCGATTTTTACCTGAACGAACAAGTCAAAGCGATCCAGAAGGAGCTTGGCGAAGGCGAAGACGGTGCTGACATTGACGAGATCGAAAAGAAGATCAAGGCCGCCAAGATGCCGCAGGAAGCGCGCAAAAAGGCTGAGAGCGAGTTGAAAAA
>JABMMH010000151.1 GCA_013205645.1 Polaromonas sp.
ACTCCGCTTCAATGAACTGGGTGGCGGGCTGAAAGTGAATTTTTCAGGGACGACTAATTCAGCACCGGCTTCTTCGGCGATGTGGGCCAGCGCCCGAACATCTTTGGGAAAGCAGGAGCCGCCCCAGCCGCAACCCGCGTAGAGGAAATGGGTGCCGATGCGGGAGTCGCTGCCGATGCCGACGCGCACATGTTCAATGTCAGCGCCGACTTTTTCGGCCAGCAAGGCCGCCCAGTGATCCGTGGGCTTTGCTGCGTTTTTGTGTGCAGGTTCTGCGGGTCTACCTCATTTGGTTTGATTCAATAAACAATTTATATCGTTTATACGCTTTTTAAATTTAAGCCGTCAATGAAGTGGGGAGGTAATTGCAACGGGCGGTGAATGGACGCAGTGCTTGGGCACAGCAAAATTCACACAACTGACTTATTCAAAGAATATTATTGAGAATTAAACAAGTTGTTCCAAAAATACATGCGTCAGTTTTTCATCGGTCTTGCCATCTGCATCTCCTGCACAACGGCTTCAGCGCAGGTCGCTCCGGAATTACTGTTCACCGAATTTTTCAATCAACCGATCAGCTCTCAAGGTTTGGAAATGAGTGCCAGGCTGAGCACCGCCAACGGGCAAACAGTACAGATGACCGGGTACATGGTTCAACAAGAAGTCCCTCATCTGGGTCGTTTCATGCTCTCGCCCCGACCGGTGCAAATGAGCGAGCATGCCGACGGCGAGGCCGATGACTTGCCTGCCGCGCTGGTCACGGTCTATCTGGACGATACGCAAAAAGATTGGTTGATACCCTACACGCGCGGTCTGATGAGCATCACCGGCCAATTGAATGTTGGTCGCTTGGAAGAAAGCGATGGCCGGGTTTCCTGGGTCAGGCTCGTGTTGCCCGCACAAGCGACGCGGGGCATGGACAGCACTGAACGCACGCACTTCTTTCAAGCACAACAACAAGCGCATTGAGTTCTTGATTGAACCTTTTATCTTTCTCCAAGCTGAGTCAATTGATGTTCCCACATACCCCTGCCTCTTTGAATCGGTTTGCAGGCATTGCCTTGTGTGTTTTGTCCAGTGCTGCCGTGCAAGCCGCGCCCAGCGTTACCCGTCTGACGCCGCCAAGCGAGCTTTTCAGCAGCCACAGAGAGGGTCCCATCGTGGCCCGCTTTCTGCCCGGCCAGCGCTTTGATTTACAAGCGACCGTGCGGCCAGACGACGCTGGCAAAACAATCATCAACGCCCGTTTCGCCATCGACGGTCAAGCGGTCACAGCCAACGTCGCCATCAAGACTTGCGAAGCGCTCTGCAACAAAGGCCTGCCGGCCAATGCCGCTATCGTCTCAAGCCGGGCCATCAGCGTGACCAAGCCGGGGATTCACACCTTCACGGTGACAGCGACGCAAAGCGACGGTCTGTCGGTCAGCGCCAAAGGCAACTTTGAGATCGTGCCGTTGGTCGTTGGCGGCCAGAAGATCAAAAACATCATCATCATGTTGGGTGACGGCATGGGGGCGGCGCAACGCACGGCAGCCCGCATCGTCGCCGGCGGCTATGCCCAAGGCAAAGTGATTCAACCCTTGGCCATGGACACATTCCCCGTGACTGGCATGGTCAAAACAGCATCGCTCAACTCAATCGTCACAGACTCTGCTCCGGGCATGAGTGCCTATGCGTTGGGCAACAAGAACAACAACAATGAGCAAGGCGTGTTCCCCGACGACACGCTGGATGCTTTTGACAACCCGCGCATTGAGTATCTGAGCGAATACCTGCACCGGACCCAAGGCAAAGCACTGGGCTTGGTCACCACTGCCGATGTGTTTGACGCGACACCCGCGGCCAATGCGGTTCACACCAGCAACCGGGGCGCGGGGACCGGCATTGTTGACCAGTACCTGGACGACCGGAAACTCAGCGGTTTGTCAGTGCTGATGGGCGGCGGACGTAAATGGTTTGTTCCGGCCAGCACGCCCGGCTCAGCCCGTGGCGACAGAACCGACTACGCCTTTTCCGACACCGACGCGCATACCGCCGACATCGTCAAAGCCTGGGGCGCTGCCCGTGGCAGCAAGGACAAAGACCGCAACTTGCTGGCTGACTTTCAAGCCGCTGGTTTTGCCTATGCGGGCAACAAAACCGAGATGGATGCGATTGACGGCCACAAGACCAGCCACTTACTCGGCTTGTTTTCTCACTCCAATATGAACGTTGCGCTCGACAAAATAGATGGCCGGCGCAACAAAGGTCAGGGCTTGGGAAACGCAGGCAACAACCGCGTTGTTGACGACTACGGCTTCCCCGACCAACCCATGCTTGACGAAATGACCACCAAAGCGCTGCGTGTGTTGGAGAAGAAAAAGGAAGGTTTTGTGTTGATGGTTGAGGGCGCGTCGATCGACAAACAAGCCCACGCCATGGACACGGAACGCTGGTTGCTGGACACGATCGAGTTTGACCGAGCCGTCAAACTGGCACAAGACTTTGCAGCGAAACGCGGTGACACCTTGGTCATCGTGACAGCTGATCATGAATGCGCTGGCGTGGCGCTCATCGGTGGCTCCATCGTCAGCGACGCCCGACTGCAAGAGCTGGTGCGCGAAGGCGGCCCGGCTTTGCGCGACAAAACAGTCGGCATTTATGAAGCCGCCGGTTTCCCGAAGTACCGCTTTGCTGCCGACGGCTACCCCGAGACCACCGACATTGACCACCGCCTGCTGGTGGCCTATGGCGCCAACTCAGACCGTTTTGAGGACTACCGCTCGAACCCGCTGCCAGTGCAAGACAGTCAACAACCCTTCATCAAAACGCAACCTTTAGCGGCTTACCCGGCTGACCCAAGCCAGCGTGATGCACAAGGCAAGTTCATGATCACCGGCCAGGTGCCTGGCAACAGTGCGGTGCACACGGCCAGCGACATTCCACTCTCGGCTTTCGGCCCTGGCGCCTATTCATTCACCGGCGTGATTGACAACACCGATGTTTTCTTCAAGCTGGCCCAAGCTGCCGTCAAAGGTGTCGTGCTGCCGGCGGGTCTGCAAGTAACCAAGAAGAAATAAAATATCTTTGCACTCTTCAGTGGATTCTTGAGGTGTTGCTTCAACCGCGAAAGCTTTCGTGATGAAAATCCGGTCCCGTCTTTACTGGCTTAGCCTGAGCCTTTTTGCAGCATTTGCCGTGCATGCTAAGCCCTTCAGCTTCGTTGCCCTGGGCGACTTGCCTTACGGCAGTGAAGCGCATGCCTATCCCCCTTACCGGGTGCTGATCGGCACGATCAACAAAATGCATCCGCCGTTTTCGATTCATGTGGGGGATGTCAAGTCCGGTTCGACGCTGTGCTCAGACCAAGAGTTACAAGCCCAAACAGGCCACTTCAACATGTTTGAAGCTGCTGTTGTCTACACGCCGGGCGATAACGAATGGACGGATTGCCACCGTGCCAACAATGGTGCCTACGATCCGCAAGAGCGCTTGCAAGCATTGCGAAAACGCTTTTTTACGCCAGGCCAGTCTTTGGGCAAGGCACCGCTGAAGTTGCAAAACCAGTCGACGTTGGATCCCGCTCACTCTCAATTCATTGAGAACCAGCGCTGGCTCTACCAGCAGGTGCTTTTCGTGACCTTGCACATCGTCGGTAGCAATAATAATTTCGAGGTCCGTGATCCTTCTGCAGTGGCAGAATTTTTCGAGCGTGACAAAGCCAATGTGGCTTGGATCCGTGATGCCTTTGCCTTTGCGCAGCAGACTTCGGCCAAGGCTAATGTGTTTGCCATGCAGGCCGATGTGTTTGAGAGCAAGTCGATCTGGGAAGACTTTCCGGGTCACTCTGGTTTTCGCAACAGCATCGGCAACACCTTGCTACCTTTGACTGCAGAGGCCGCTGTCCCGGTGCTTTTGATTCATGGCGACAGCCATGTCTTTCGCTTTGATCAGCCTTTCAATATGGCTAAAAAACCGTTGAATAATCTGACCCGTCTGATCGTCCCCGGCGCAAATGATGTGCGGGCGGTCCACGTCACCGTTGATACGCGTCAACCCATGCTTTTCGCTGTCCGCTTGATTGAGACAACGCCCTAGCTTGGTTTGGCGCTGAACGCGGCATGTGTGCTATTTTTCTAAGCCACTTCACCCTGGCCTGGAAACCAATGCTGCGTGCGGTTGATGATAGCCACCAGCGACAGCATCACCGGCACCTCGACCAGCACGCCGACCACGGTGGCGAGTGCAGCGCCAGAGTTCAGGCCGAACAGCGAGATAGCCACAGCGACCGCCAGTTCAAAAAAGTTTGAGGTGCCGATCAGGCAGGCCGGTCCGGCAATATTGTGCGGCAGTCGCAACACTTTGGCGCCGGCAAAGCTGATGATGAAAATGCCATAGCTCTGAATGATCAAGGGAACCGCGATCATGGCGATGACCAGCGGCTTGGCGATGATGGTGCCCGCCTGAAAACCAAACAGCAGCACCACAGTGGCCAGCAGGCCGATCATCGACAAAGGCTTGAGCTGAGCGACAAATTCAGCCACGGCTTGGGCTGATTTTTTCAACAATGCGTGTCGCGTAGCCATGCCGGCCAACAAAGGCAGTACCACGTACAGCAGCGTTGACAGCACCAGTGTTTCCCACGGGACGGTGATGTCGGTGATGCCCAGCAAAAATGCGGCTATCGGCGCGAAGGCCACCACCATGATCAAGTCATTGATGCTCACTTGGACCAGCGTGTAGTTGGCATCGCCTTTGACCAGCGCGCACCAGACGAACACCATGGCGGTGCAGGGCGCCACGCCGAGCAAGATCATGCCGGCGATGTATTCTGACGCTGACTGCGGGTCGACCCAAGGCGCGAAGATGTACTTGAAAAACAGCACGCCCAGCAGCGCCATGGTGAACGGCTTGATGAGCCAGTTGACGACGAGCGTGAGCAGTAAGCCGCGCGGCTTGTTGCCAACGTCTTTCATGGCCGACCAGTCGATCTGGATCATCATCGGGTAAATCATCACCCAGATGAAAAC
>JABMMH010000026.1 GCA_013205645.1 Polaromonas sp.
GCAAGTACCACGCCCATGACGAAAAGGGCGAGTACAAGATGGGTGACTTGATCGAGATCACCGAGAGCCGCCCAATTTCGAAAACCAAGAATTGGGTTGTTTCGAAGTTGCTGCAAAAGGCGGAATTGGTTTAAGTCTTTCAGACTGACAGCCAGCCCCCGAAAAACGGTCCACTGTGTGGGCCGTTCTTCATTTGAGGACCACATACATGCTCATTGGCCTTGTCTGGTTTTGGCCATCATCAGTTGTTCAGCAGGCGAAGGCTGAGTGAGACAAAATACACAGCACAATCTGAACTTGTTTTTTCATTACGTACAGGAGCACACATGATCAAAGTTGGCGACACACTTCCGGCGACCACGCTGATGGAATTTTCTGAAGTTGAAGGCAATGGCTGCAGCATTGGCCCCAACCCTGTCGATGTGGCTAAAGCCACTGCGGGTAAAACCATTGCGCTGTTCGCGGTGCCAGGGGCGTTCACGCCGACCTGTTCTGCCAAACACATTCCAAGCTATCTTGGTTTGTTCAATGAACTCAAGGCCAATGGCGTTGACGAAATCTGGTGTGTCAGTGTCAATGATGCGTTTGTCATGGGTGCTTGGGCACGCGACCAAAAGACCGAAGGCAAGATCCGCATGTTGGCCGACGGCAGCGCAGACTTTGCTAAGGGCACCGGCCTGACTTTGGACTTGACAGGGCGCGGCATGGGCTTGCGGAGTAACCGTTACTCGATGTTGATCAAAGACGGCAAGGTCGCTTCACTGAATGTCGAAGCCGCCGGCAAGTTTGAAGTCAGCGACGCAGACACGATGCTGGCTCAAGCCAAGGCCTGAACAGCACATTGTCAAGGCTATAAATCGACCTTAAGGTAATGCGCCCCGGGAACTGGGTTGTGGTAATAAGGCGGGATTTCCGCAAAACCAATGTCCACATACAGTGCCCGGGCTGACTCCATGTCGTCCAAGGTGTCGAGCAACACGCAGTGGTAATCGGCAGCACGCGCTGCGTCCAGAGCCATTTCAGCCAAGTAACGGCCCAAACCAGAACAGCGAAAAGCTTTGCGAACGTACAAACGCTTCATTTCTGCAGCGTTGGGGTAATCAACATTGTCAATTTGTCGCAAGGCGCAACATCCGGCCAACACATTGTCGACCCAAGCCAATATCAAAGCACCTCGGGGCGGACTGTACTCGCCAGGCAATTCTTCTAACTCGGCTTCAAAATTCTGAAAGCACAAGTCAATTCCCAGCTCATCAGCGTATTCCGCAAAGATAAGCCGCGTCAAAGCCAACTCATGTGATGAGTTGGGCGTTGTGAAATGAAAGGATGTACTGCGCAAAAGAAGGGTATGAAACTAAAAGTCAGTGTAGCGGTAATTTTACTCAGTCGGCGATAACGCGAACAGGCTAATAAACAAGCGCATGAAGTGTGCTGACCCAATAAGCCGAAGCAATACACAGCCCGAATATGAAAAGAGCCAGCCATCGAGACAGCCAATCGTCGCGTGAGGGCAGAGCCGGTAACGATAAAAGCTTATCGCCATGGAGCATGGCGCTCACCAAGCGGTGCTGGCGGCGTGTGTAATAAACAACAGCTGCAAGATGCAGCAGCACCAACCCCAGCAGTATCCATTTGCCAATATCTGCGTGATAAAAGGTGGCCAAGCTGACGGTCGCATTGGACACCATGTGTGTCAGTGGGCCTGCATAAAAAATCTCATCATCACTGAGAAGACCGGTGACAACTTGGGCCGTCAAAAAAACCAGCAGAGCGAATACCGACAAAGCGGCCAAGGGGCTGTGACCCACGCGCGCATTCGGGTGACTTTCACCTTTTAGGTACGCAAGTGTTGCTTGAGGACTGAACAAGAAACTGCTAAATCGCGACCAACGCCCGCCTACAACACCCCAGACAAAACGAAACAACAGCAGGGCCAACATGGCGTAGCCAAAGCGGAAATGAAAAGCCATCGCTGCACCGCCCACAGTACCAGTGACCAGCAGACCACTCAAGCACACAGCCAGCGCCCAATGGAACAGTCGGGTCGGAAGATCCCAGACCCGAACACGAATCAAACTCTGCTGGGTAGGCATGGGTACTTTCAATAGTGAAACGGTCAAGAAATTGGAATCAATACGGGCATATTGTCGCTAAACTCGAAACGCTCGGTATGCTCTGCCAACTCGGCAAGACCGGCGACACCCAAAAAGGAAAGTCATGAAAGCTTTTGCACTTGCAGCCGCTGCGGCTACATTGTTGTCCCTGGCGGCGCCCGCATCCGCTCAGTTTGCAAAATCAGAAGACGCGATCAATTACCGGCAAAGCGCTTTGTTTGTGATGGGTCAACATTTTGGTCGAATCGGTGCGATGGCTTCGGGCCGTGCGCCGTTTGACGCGAAAGTCGCGGCGGAGAACGCCGACGTTGTCGCCAGCATGGCCAAGCTGCCGTGGGCAGCTTTTGGTCCCGGCACCGAAAAAGGCGGCGACACCAAAGCCAAAGCCGAGATCTGGAGCGAGCAAGCCAAATTCAAAGAAGCCAGCGACAAATATGTGTCGGAAAGCGTCAAGTTGGCGGCCGCCACCAAAACCGGAAATCTAGATGCAGTGAAAGCGGCATTCACTGCCACGGCTGGTAGCTGCAAGGCTTGTCACGACGCTTTTCGCAACAAGTGAGAGCGAGGGATTGAGAGGCCTCAGGTCTGCGCCAACAGCCTCTCAATCAATTGATGTAAAGCTGCAAAATCGGGCTGGCCAACGTACTGCTTGACGATCTGGCCGCGCTTGTTCACCAAGTAAGTGGTGGGCGTGAGTTGCACGTCGCCCCAAGCCTTGGCGACAGCACCTGTGTTGTCAATGGCGACTTTGAAGGGCAGTTGACGCGTCTCCGCGTAATTGACGACATAGCTCGGTGGGTCGTAGCTCATTGCCACGGCGACTGTGTCGAAGCCTTGCGGAGCGTATTTTTCATGTGTGGCGATGAGCTGGGGCATTTCGGCCACACAGGTGACGCAACTCGTGGCCCAAAAATTCACCAGTGTGACTTGGCCTTTGAAGTCAGCTGTACTGGTCTTGCTACCGTCAAGCAGCACAAACGTGGACTCTGGCGCAGCTTGGGAGCTGGTACAAGCTGACAAGCTAGCCACCAGTCCGAGCGCAAGCAGGGCCGCAAAAGCGGGGCGCCAAAGACGAGGAAGCGGGTTTGCAAAGAAGGTCAAGGGGAACACTATCATGGTGTTGATCTTAATCGGCATCGAACATCAACATTGACTGCGGCGGACGACGAAAGTTCAGTCGCCAAGATGCGCTAACTACCTTGGCTCCGCGAAGCCTTCAAGGTCTGCCGGGAAGTCGCAAGGCGCTGCTCAAGATAGGCACCATAAAAATCAACCGAGGCGATACCCACCAAGCGTTCCGCCAATGGCAGGCCCTGAGGACTCAAAAACAACAGCGTCGGGGCCAGTCGCACTTTACAGCGTGCAATCTGCTCGGCCGCGTGGCTGGTCTGGCCGTCGAAGTCGACCAGAGGGCGTTGCTTGTCTTGCATGTTGATCTGCCACGCGGGCAGACCATCGGCTCGTGCGGGTAGCAAATAGTTACGCCGCACCAGTTCGCAATATGGACAGCCGCGCAGACTGATGAGCAACACCAACGGCTCGCCTTGGCGTGCCGCTGCAGCGGCAACATCCGGCAAAGAATCAGGAATGGGCAGGGTAGTTTCTTGGGCCCACGCGGGGCTGAGGGTGATGCTCATGCCCGCGCCGAAATGCAAGGCCAAGCCGGCCAGCGCTGCGCTGAAATCGCGACGCAGTAAGGCCTGTTTCACAAGGCACAGTCCAACAAGATGCGCGTGAGAGCTGCCGGTTCGCTGATCATCGGGTCGTGGCCGGTTTTCACCTCGATGAGCCGGCTGCCGGGCAACCAAGCACCGCCCCAGAAAGCGGCCTCTTTCACGCGCAAACGACTGGGCTCAATGGTCGCCAGCGCAGGCTCGGTGCAGCTGATGAACGTGCGCGGTGTGGCAGCCACACGCTGTACGTCAAACGCCAATGGCATGCGGTAGGTGTTGCCTGGGTGCGGCGTTTGCCGGCGCTGAACCCAAGCGTGGTCTGCATCGTGCAGGCCGAAAACCACCGGGTCAGGCGGCGGAAAGCTGAAATTCTCACTTGCTTCGGCTGCGGCCAAGCGTTGCTGTTGGGTGGCGCTGGCTTGGGTGCTGCTCCAGCTTTCGCCGGGTTTAGGGATGACCGCGTCCACGTACACCAGATGCTTCAGTCGCCCGCCCAGTCGGTCAGCGATGGCGGTGCCTATCATGCCGGCGTAAGAATGCACGGCCAGCACCACCTCGCTGAGCTCTTCGGTTTCAATCAGCTGACGGACGTCTTCAATGTGCGTCTCCAGCGTGATGGCTGGCGACAAGAGGTGCGCCCGTTCGCCTAAACCCGTGAGTGTGACAGCGTAGACCCGGTGACCCTGCTGTTGCAGTTGATCGATGACACGACGCCAGCACCACGCACCGTGCCAAGCGCCATGCACCAACACAAAATTAGCCATCAGATGACCTCCTTGGTTTTCAGCTCAGACACTTGTGCCGCCGAGTAGTTCAGAACGCTGCGCAAAACCTCTTCGGTGTGCTGGCCCAGCAGCGGGGGTGGCAGGTCGGTTCGCACAGGGGTGGCGCTGAGCTTGAGCGGACTGGCCACCAAGCGCAAGCCGTCTTTGAGCGGATGCTGCCA
>JABMMH010000152.1 GCA_013205645.1 Polaromonas sp.
ACTATGGTGCGGGTCTGCAGTACAACGAGAAAACCGCGCTGGCTGGCAGACCGGTGCAGCTGGTGGCTGGTTATGACTATGACTATTCCACGGATCGGCGCCAGGGCGGTGGCGCCATCAATGGCCAACAAACACCGGGCAATGTGACCCGCAACGAAGACAACCGCTCGCAAAACAGTGACTTTTTTGTGCAAGCGACCACGCTGGCAACCGACAAGATCTCGGTCATCACGGGTTTGCGTTCCAGCACCGTGAGCTTGACAAGCCAAGACTATATGGCGACCGGCTCTGGCTCAGTCACCTACCGGGCCAACAGCCCGGTACTGGGTCTGACGTATCACGCCACCGACCGACTCAACCTGTATGCCAACTATGGCAAAGGCTTTGAAACACCGACGCTGGCTGAAGTCGCGTACACAGACGTTGGCGGCACGCCAACAGCGAAGTTCAATCCTAACTTGATCGCATCTAGCAGCAAACACTATGAAATAGGCGCCAAGTGGTTGCCCAGCCAAATGTCACGAGTGGACCTGACTGCCTATCAAATCGACTCGAGCGATGAACTCGTTGTTGCAAACAGCGTCTCAGGTCAAACCACATACATGAACGCATCTAGCACCCGACGCCGAGGCGTCGAACTATCTGCGAACAACTGGTTTACACCGCACGTCAGCGCACTGCTGTCATCTTCATGGATTGATGCTACTTACACGAGCAACACCGGCAATGTTGCCTCCGGCAACAAAATGCCCGGCATACCTCAGCACTTTGTGTTTTCAGAGCTGTTGTGGACGAGCCAAGCCCTGGGCGACGGCAAGCGCGCCGCCATGCGAGGGACGCGCGCCGGCTTTGAGTTCGTCAGCGCCGGGCGGCTGTATGCCAACGACACCAACGCCGACTCTGCCGCTGGATACAACGCGCTCAACGCCAAAGTCAGTCAAGGCTGGACGCTGGGGTCTAGCCTGTTAACTGCCTATGCGCGCATCGACAACCTGACCGATAAACAATACGTCGGCTCGGTCATCGTCAACCAGTCGGCCAAGCAGTTCTACGAGCCTGCCCCCGGTAGAAACTGGACTCTGGGTTTGCGGTTAGTCATGTCTTTGTAGCCGCTGGCTAACGACTCAAATAATAGACGGCCTCATTGAATGCTTGATCGCAGCGCAGTTAACTAAAGCTCCCGCAGGCCGAAGTGTTGTAAGTGGTTCGTGCCCTGATCCAGTCGCGTGCTCAGTGTTTCCTAGATGCGCTGGATTGAGCCCCCAACCAAATATGTCTGCTCCTGCTGGGAAATGTATTGGGTGTCGGTAACGCCGAAACGCAGCACGGGTTAAAAAGTCCAGCCCGACTTTGTGCACCGCGCAGATTGGGGTTGTCCATGCGGTCCTTTTCACGCGCTACAGTGAACTGTCCTAATTACTCGCTGGGCTAGTTCATGACGAAACGGTTGACGCAAATGCAACTGGTCAGTTCTTTCCTTAAGTGTATGCACCGAGCGAGGTACTTTGAAAAGTCAGCTACGAGGTCAGAAGCGGACGGTAATGAATGCCCGGTGATCGGTATCTAAAACATTAGATTCATCACCAACACAAGTTAAATTTTCAATCCTCCGGCTGCAATCAAAGCGGCCAGACCCACAGCAGCAACGGAACACTGACGACAACAACAAGCAGTTCCAACGGAAGACCCAAGCGCCAGTAGTCGGTAAAGCGGAAACCACCGGGGCCCAGAATCAAGGTGTTGTTCTGGTGACCGATGGGGGTCAAGAAAGCGCATGACGCGCCTATCGCCACCGCCATCAGGAACGGGTCGACTTGGGCGCCCAACACACTGGCAGTGCCAATAGCAATCGGGCACATCACCGCTGCCGTGGCTGCGTTGTTCATCAGGTCGGAAAGAAACATCGTCACCACCAAAATCAGCACCAGCGCGATGACCGCATGGCCTTGAGCGACGCTATTGAGTAAAAAGTGGGCAATCAGATCGGCCGTGCCGGTCGACTCCATCGCGCCGGCCACCGGAATCAGCGCACCCAGCAACACCACGACCGGCCAATCGATCGCGTCGTAAACGGCACGCAACGGGACTGTTCGCAGCGCCATCGTGGCCAACACGCCAAGGGCAAATGAAATAGCCGCAGGCAACAGACCAAACGCGGCGGCCCCGACGGACAGCGCCATGATCAAGCTGGCCATCACCGCCTTGCTTTTGTTCGGTATTTTTAACTCGCGCTCGGCCAGTGGAACGCAGCCAGAGTCTGCTGAAAATTCGGCCAGGGACTCGCTGGAGCCCTGCATCAGCAGTAAGTCGCCGGCCTGTATCGTCAAACTGCCCAACCTGGCCTTTGAGCGTGTCCCTTCGCGGGACACGGCCAGCAGGTTCAGCCCGTAACGCATGCGCAATCGCATGTCCTTGGCTGACAAGCCGAGAATCGTCGACATCGGCAGCACCGCCAATTCCATCAATGCCATATCGTCCGAGGGCGGGGTCTTGGTTTTTGCCGCCTCTTTTTCAGCCGCGCTGGCTTCTTCCTTCGTTGCGTCGCCTGAGGCCTGCTCCTTTTCCTGAGCCTCAGGCTCAGGCTTAACCGCTTCCTCAAGCTGCAGGCCCAGCTCTGAGAGCACTTTGCCCAAGGTCGCCACGTCGGCATCAATGATCAAAATGTCACCCGCCAGCACCAGCCGCCCCGCTTGCGGCGCGGTCAGATGGCTATCATTTCGAACTACGCCGAACACCAAGGCGTCGGCTTCGTCCAATACGAGCTCAAGGTCGACCATCGTCATGCCGGCCGCCTTGCTGTCGGGAAGCACACGAACCTCAGTCCGGTAGGAACCGGTTTCAAAGTCTCCTGCACCCTGCTGTTTGCGTGCCGGTACCAAGCGCCATGCAAGCGCCACAAAAATCACGCCGACAACTGCCACGGCCAAGCCGACCGGTGTGAAGTCAAACATGCCAAAACTGCCGGCGCCGCTCTGGGCTCTAAAGTTAGACACAATCAGGTTGGGCGGCGTTCCGATCAGTGTTGTCATGCCGCCGAGAATGGTGCCAAAGGCCAGCGGCATCAGCACACGCCCTGGCGGCAGCTCAAG
>JABMMH010000153.1 GCA_013205645.1 Polaromonas sp.
GTGTGCCTAGGCGCTAAAAGAGGGCGACGCCGTCGTGCTAGTTGACTTGCCCTTGAGAATCTGGTCGCCTTACATTAAGGTAAAGCAAAAGGATTTAATCATGTCAACCGCAACCCTCACATCTAAAGGCCAGATCACCATCCCTGTAGAGGTCCGCAATGACCTCAAGGTTGATGCTGGTGATCGCGTTGAGTTTGTTCAAATCGCGCCCGGTCGCTACGAGTTCGTTGCAGCTACCAGGGAAGTAACGGCGCTCAGGGGGATGTTTGGCCCGACCAAGAAGACCGTTTCCATTGAGTCCATGAATGCAGCCATCGCACAGCGCGTGGCGGCTGCACGATGACCGGTTTCGATACGAATGTCCTCGTTCGCTACATCATGCAGGATGACCCCGGCTACATCACCATGGTGTCCGTCATGGAGCTGTACTAGGTGCTGACTTCCTGCTACGAGTTGACGGGTGAGCAGGTTGGCCAAGCGCTGGAGGCCATTCTCCGAACCAAACAATTTTTGGTAGAGCGTGTGGATCAGGTCATGCGTGCGTTGCGAGTCTTTGGTGAAGGTAAGGCCGACTTTGCAGACTGTTTGATCGAAAGGTCTGCAGCGGGTGCTGGTTGCACCAAAACCATGACTTTTGATGTTGGCGCATCCAAGCACGCTGGCATGACTCTAATTGCCTGAAAGGAAAGGTTCAACCGCTTTAAGCGTCGATATTTCCCGCTCGCAGCGCATTCGCTTCAATGAATTCGCGGCGCGGTTCGACGTCATCACCCATCAGCATGGTGAAAACGTGATCGGCTTCAATCGCGTCATCAATTTGTACGCGCAGCAAACGGCGAACGGTAGGGTCCATGGTGGTTTCCCACAACTGCGCTGGGTTCATCTCGCCTAGCCCTTTGTAACGCTGGCGCGACGTGCCATGCTCTGCTTGCACGATGAGCCAACGCATGGCTTGGCGGAAATCGCTGATCTTTTCTTCTTTCTTGCGCTCGCCTTCGCCACGCATGACGCGGGCTCCGTCACTCAGCAAGGCTTTGAAAGTTTGAGCCGCTTCGGCCAAGGCGGCGTAATCAGTGCCAAGAACGAAGTCTTGCGAGATCACGCTGCTTTTGGTGTTGCCGTGATGTCGGCGGCTGATGCGCAACAGCGGTTTGTCTGTACGCACATCCAACTCGCCAACCACCAACGCGTCAGGCAAGTGCGCTTGCAATGCGGCAGCGGAGATTTCTGTCGTCGCCAAGGTCTCTAAATCGAGTGCTACGCCGTCGGCGAGTGAACGCAAAGCCTCTGCATCCATGAAAGCACCTAAGCGCGCTATGACGGCCTCAGCCACTTGGTGCTTGCGTGCCAATTCAGCCAAGGTGTCACCGTCGATGACGCTACCGTTCGCACCGCCTGTGAAGACACTGGCGTCGCGCAAAGCAATGCGCAACAAAAACCCGTCCAACGCACTGGCGTCTTTCAAATACAGCTCTTCCTTGCCAGCTTTGACTTTGTAGAGCGGCGGCTGGGCGATGTAAATGTGACCGCGCTCCACCAGCTCAGGCATCTGACGGTAAAAGAAGGTCAATAGCAGAGTACGAATGTGGGCACCATCAACGTCAGCATCGGTCATGATGATGATGCGGTGGTAACGCAACTTGGCAACGTTGAAATCGTCGTTGCCCGTGGTGCCGCCAGCTTTGCCAATGCCTGTACCCAGCGCCGTGATCAGCGTCAAGATTTCATTGCTGGTCAGCAACTTTTCATAACGGGCTTTTTCGACGTTGAGAATCTTGCCGCGCAAGGGCAAGATGGCTTGGAATTTACGATCGCGCCCCTGCTTGGCAGAACCGCCGGCGGAGTCACCCTCAACAATGTAGATTTCGCACATCGCTGGGTCTTTTTCTTGGCAATCGGCCAACTTGCCTGGCAAACCCATGCCGTCCAGCACCCCTTTACGACGCGTCATGTCGCGGGCTTTACGCGCAGCCTCACGCGCGCGGGCGGCTTCAATGATTTTTCCAACGATGATCTTGGCATCGTTCGGACGCTCTTGCAGATAGTCAAACAACAACTTGCTGACGATGTCTTCCACCGGGCCGCGGACTTCACTTGAGACCAATTTGTCTTTGGTCTGGCTCGAAAACTTCGGTTCTGGCACCTTGACGGACAAGACGCAGCACAAGCCCTCGCGCATGTCGTCACCGGTCACTTCGACCTTGGCTTTTTTGGCTAATTCACTGTCATCAATGTATTTATTAATCACGCGGGTCATGGCGGCGCGCAAACCGGTCAGGTGCGTACCACCGTCGCGCTGTGGGATGTTGTTGGTGAAACACAGCACTTGTTCGCTGTAACCGCTGTTCCACTGCATCGCCACTTCGACGCCGATGTTGGTGGCTTGGTCGCTCTGACGGTCACCCATGGCGTGAAATATGTTGGGATGCAAGACCGTCTTGCCTTTGTTAGCAAAGTTGACGAAACCCTTGACGCCACCAGCGCCCGCAAAGTCATCTTCCTTGCCAGTGCGCTCGTCTTTCAAACGAATCTTCACCCCATTGTTCAAAAAGCTCAGCTCACGCAGACGCTTGCTCAGAATTTCATAGTGAAAATCACTGTTCTCTTTGAAGATCTCAGTATCAGGCCAAAAGTGCACTTCAGTGCCACGTTTATCAGTGTCGCCAGTGACTTTCATCGGCGAGACTTCAACACCGTTCACGGTTTCAATGATGCGATTTTGAACAAAGCCACGCGAAAACTCCATGACGTGCACTTTGCCGTCCCGGCGAATCGTCATGCGCAGCATCTTGGAGAGTGCGTTGACGCAGCTCACACCCACACCATGCAAACCGCCTGAAACCTTGTAGCTGTTCTGGTTGAATTTGCCGCCTGAGTGCAGTTCAGTCAATGCAATTTCAGCTGCCGAACGTTTTGGCTCGTGCTTGTCATCCATCTTGACACCGGTCGGGATACCGCGGCCGTTGTCGACAACACTCACGGAGTTGTCAGAGTGGATGGTGACCATGATGTCATCGCAATGACCAGCCAAAGACTCATCAATCGAATTGTCAACCACCTCGAAAACCAGATGGTGCAAACCAGTGCCATCAGACGTGTCGCCAATGTACATGCCGGGCCGCTTGCGCACGGCCTCCAGACCTTCCAAAATTTGGATGGAATCCTCGCCATAAGCTTCGGACGCGCCAACTTGATGCGCGTCAATGACAGGCTGGTAGTTGGAACTGCCCTCTTCGCCGGTGCCTGAATGTACTTCAGCAGCGTTATCAGGGACGTTGTTGGCTTCTTCGTTTGGCTTGATCTGTTCGGTCATAACTAACTTTCGCTTATCTCTTTAAAAACCAATGCCCGCGTTAGAGACTGACGCGGGCTGGTGGACAGGGCCAAGGTTGACCCGCGCCGTGTGGCTTAAATTCGCATTGGCATCACAACGTACTTGAAAGCTGCGTCGTCAGGGATGGTCAACAAGGCCGAACTGTTGGAGTCTGACAGCTCAATTTTCACCATGTCTTGGTTCATGTTGGCCAATGCGTCGATCAAGTAAGTCACGTTGAAGCCAATCTCAATCGAGTCACCACCGTAGTCGATGTCAAGCTCATCCACAGCTTCTTCTTGCTCAGCATTGTTAGAGGCAACACGCAGCGTACCCGGCTCAATGTTCAAGCGCACACCTTTGAATTTTTCGCTGGTCAAAATAGCTGTGCGCTGCAAACTTGCCAGCAATGGGGCACGGCCTAAGGTGATGATGTTTTTGTGGTTCTTTGGGATCACCCGGTTGTAATCAGGAAATTTGCCTTCCACCAGCTTGGTCACAAACTCCATGCCTTCAAAGCTGAACTTGGCCTGGTTACCGGCAAATTGCATCTCAATCGCACCTTCCTTGTCACTCAAAAGACGTTGCATTTCCAGCACTGTCTTACGCGGCAAGATCACCTCTTGGCGCGGTACTTCAACGTCCAGCGTGGCCGAAGAAAATGCCAAGCGATGGCCGTCAGTGGCGACCAGGCTCAATTGCTTTCCTTCAGCCACAAACAAAATGCCATTCAGGTAGTAACGAATGTCGTGCACAGCCATCGCAAATGACACTTGGCTCAACAAATTTTTGAGTGTCTTTTGAGGCACTGAAAAAACAGGCCCAAAGTTAGCAGCTTCTTGAACCAAAGGGAAGTCTTCCGCCGGCAAACTTTGCAGCGTGAAGCGGCTCTTTCCGCCTTTGAGAATCAATTTACTTTGGCTTGACTCCAAGGACACCGATTGATCACTTGGCATTGAACGCAAGATGTCAATGAGTTTACGAGCACCTACGGTGGTTGTGAAGTCGCCTTCGTCACCGCCGAGTTCAGCGGTGGTTCGAATTTGGATTTCAAGATCGCTGGTGGTCAGCTGAATTTTTGAACCCGTTTTTCGAATCAACACATTCGCCAAAATGGGCAGTGTGTGGCGGCGCTCAACAATTCCGGCAACCGATTGAAGTGCGGACAAAACGCTGTCTTGGCTGGCTTTGAGAACGATCATGACTTGTGCTTTCTTATCTTCTTAATTTTTTAATTTCAAATTAGTAGTAGTAGTAAGGGGAGCGAATTTCTGTGCATATCGCCATTTTCCCCTTTTTTATCAACCACTTGCAGACTGTTTAAGTGTGTGCTGAGTGCCCTGTTGAAGCGGCGCTTAAACATGAACAACTTGAACGGAATTGATTTTTCTGTGGATAACTCATAGGTTGTTCAATAATTGTCCCCAGCTTATTGAGGAAGATTTTCGGGCAAGTCCTGGAAGATTGAAGTGTTCGGTCAGCCTTTGAGTGTTTGCTCTAAAACATGCAATTGCTGGTTGAGTTCTGTCATCAGTTGGCGTTCAGCCGACATTTTGCGCACCGCATGCAGCACCGTGGTGTGATCTCTACCGCCAAACAGCTCACCGATTTCAGGCAAGCTTTTTTGCGTCAGTTCCTTTGCGAGGTACATGGCGATCTGTCGTGGTCTGGCAATGCTGGCAGGCCGCTTCTTGGAATACATGTCTGCGACTTTGATCTTGTAATAGTCGGCGACAGTTTTCTGGATGTTTTCAACCGAAATCTGTCGATTTTGGATTGACAGCAAATCGCGCAAGGCTTCTCGTGCCAGCTGGATGGAGATTTCCTTCTGGTTGAAACGCGAGTAAGCCAAGATCTTGCGTAGCGCACCTTCGAGTTCCCGCACGTTGGAACGCACGTTTTTAGCCACAAAGAAGGCGACTTCCTCCGGCATGACCGTGCCTTCGGCTTCGGCCTTGCGAATCAGGATGGCGACTCGCATTTCTAGTTCAGGTGGCTCAATCGCCACCGTCAGGCCTGAATCAAAACGCGAAACAAGGCGTTCATGGATGTCCGTCAGACCCTTGGGGTAGGTGTCGCTGGTCATCACAATGTGTGATTTTTTGGTCAGCAAAGCCTCAAAGGCATTGAAAAACTCTTCTTGCGTGCGGTCTTTGTTGGCAAAAAATTGGACGTCATCGATTAACAACAAATCAAGCGAGTGGTAACGCTCTTTGAATTCGTCGAAGGTTTTACGCTGGTAGGCCTTGACCACATCCGAGACGAACTGTTCAGCATGGATGTAAAGAATTTTGGCCGCCGGGTTGTCCGCCAGCAACTTGTTGCCAATGGCGTGAACCAGGTGAGTCTTGCCAAGTCCAACACCGCCATAAATAAACAGCGGGTTGTAAAGCTGGCCTAGGCTGCTGGCGACGTGCATGGCTGCTGCACGGCCCATGCGGTTGGCCGTGCCTTCAATCAAGGTGTCAAAAGTCAAGGCAGTGTTCAGCCGACTCTTAAAAGGAATATTGGCGGGGTTCTCTGACGCGATCAAAGGTGTCGGCTCAACAGCGCCTATAACTTTGAAGTTTTGCGGAATGGGACTTGATTTTGCAAGGTTTTCGCGCGGAGCGAGCGCTAATTCCAGCGCGACGGGCTGGCCAGAAAATTTTTCTAGCAGGGCGACAATTCGCGCCGAATACTGGGCTCGAACCCAATCCAGTTTGAACCGATTGCCGACCTGAATGGTGACCTTGCTCAGGTCAAGCGCAACATCGGCCACCAAAGGCTTGATCCATGTATTGAACTGTTGCTCGGGGAGTTCCTGAGCCAAGTGGTCCACGCAACTTTGCCATAAGCCTTGACCCAGAGATGAACGAACAACTTCGCTCATGAAAGGCCAGCGCAAGGCTTGGAAGGAGTTTTGGTAAACGTCAAAACGCTCGGCAACTTGTGGATATTGTCTTTTTTCAGCACCCTCTATTGTAGTCCGGCGGGGCAGTTACCCACAAGCCAATTGCCGCGGTTTTACCCTCTGGCGGTACAAGGATTTATCGTTTAAATGTTGTGCGACACAGGTGCCCGCTTCAGCCTTTACCCAAAGACTGTTTCCTAAGCGGTTGCCAGCACTGGATAAATTTGCCATAATCATCGGTTTCCCTGATTCACAGGGGGTTTTCACGCGCAGGCGTGCGAACCCGGCGGACCTTGTAACGCTGGCAGTACCGTGCTGCCACCAAGCTCACAAGAATCATGCAAGGGAAGATTTCTAGCCAGTAGGATTGATCATGAAACGCACGTACCAGCCATCTAAAGTCAAACGCGCCCGCACGCACGGTTTTCTCACCCGTATGAAAACACGTGGCGGCCGCGCCGTGATCGCGGCTCGCCGCGCAAAAGGCCGTAAGCGCCTGGCCGTCTAAGCCTCTACAGTTCGCAAGCAGGTCTTGATGCCATCAGGCGAAGACATTGCAGCGTCTTAAAACCCGCGCCCAGTTTCAGGCTGTGCTGGCGGGTGGGACAGTGGCCAGAAGCGAGCACTTTGCCTTGCATCGGTGCGGACTCCCTCCTCGTGACCATCGTGTTGCGGGGTTAGTTGCGTCCGAGCTTGCCACTAAATCCGTGCCGGCTGAGTCGAAGTTGCAGCCGCTTTTCCCGGTGCTGGACCTTTGGATGGGCGCTATGGTGCCCAAACGCTGGGCCAAGCGCGCCGTCACTCGTAACGCCATTAAAAGGCAGATCTACACCGTGAGTGCCGATTTTTCACCCAGACAACAGCAAGCCGCTTTCGTGGTCAGGCTGCGGCGTGACTTTTCTCGCAAGATTTATTTGAGCGCCAGCTCAGAGCAGTTGAAGCAGGCCGTGCGCACGGAGCTGGAGGCGCTCTTGCTTGACGGCGCTCGTCATTCATGACCCGTGCCGTGAAATTTCTGCGGTTCATGATGCGTGTGCCCCAAGTCTTGCTCATCACTTTAGTCAAAGGCTACCGACTGTTGCTCAGCCCTTCTTTGGGCTCGGGTTGCCGCTTTGAGCCGACTTGCTCTGCTTATTCGTTGCAAGCTTTGCAGCAGCATGGAGCTGCTGCGGGCACTTACCTCACACTGGGCCGGTTGGTCCGTTGCCATCCATGGTGTGATGGTGGGCTTGATCCGGTCGCGGCTAAATTCAGTTTCTTTCCTTCGTCCTGGTTTTTTGTCGGCCGTGCTGCCAACAAAGACAACTGCAAGCGACGCCTTTTTTCCCGTCTGGTCACACCTGTGGCCGCTTCCCCTTCTGAAAAGAATCCGTCATGAACGACATCCGGCGCACCATTTTGTGGGTGATTTTTGGTTTTTCTATGGTTCTCTTGTGGGATCAATGGCAAGTCCACAACGGGCAAAAGCCAACCTTCTTCCCATCGTCGGCTCAAACGGCCAGTGCGGGTGCGACAGCACCTGCTGCTGTTGGCTCGGCTGCTGTGCCTGGGGGAGTTCCTGCACCTGTCGTCGCGTCGGCTTCTTCAGTCCCCGGCACAACGCCAATTCCACCGACTGACTTGGCTGCTGCCGGCGCCAAAAGAGAACAGTTGGTGGTCAGCAACGATGTGTTGACACTGACCTTCGATACCGAAGGCGGCACCTTGGTGCGTTCGGTCTTTGCCAACTACGCCGACATGTCTGATAAAAAAGCCGGCTTCGTACTGCTCGACGAAAGCAATAACCGGGTCTATGTGGCCCAGTCCGGCTTGATTGGTGCAACCGGCAGCCAATTGCCAACCCACAAAACAGCCATGACGGCCGTGCCCGGCGATCGTTCGTTGCGCGCAGGCCAAAATCAGTTTGAAGTCAAGTTTGAGTCTCCGAGCGTTGGCGGCATCAAGCTGGTGAAGACCTATACCGTCAAGCGCGGCGCCTACGACCTTGCGGTGCGCCACGAAATCATCAACACCGGCACCGAAGCGGTGACGCCGCAGCTTTACCTGCAATTGGTCCGCGATGGCAACAAGCCGCCAGGCGAGTCTTCTTTTTATTCAACCTTCACCGGCCCGGCGGTTTACACCGAAGCCAAGAAGTACCAGAAGGTTGAATTCAAAGACATCGAAAACAACAAGGTCGATGTTGAGAAGAAAGCCACCAACGGTTATGTCGCCATGGTGCAGCATTACTTTGCCTCCGCTTGGATACTGCCCGATGGCATGCCGCGCGATCTGTTCTTGCGCAAGGTCGACACCAACCTTTACGCGGTGGGCATGATCGCACCGCTTGAAAGCATCGCGCCCGGCGCGAGCAAGACGATAAACACCCAATTTTTTGTCGGCCCGCAAGAAGAAAAAACACTCGAAGCCTTGGCGCCGGGCTTGGAGCTGGTCAAAGACTACGGCTGGTTGACGATTTTGGCCAAGCCTCTGTATTGGTTGCTGTACAACCTGCATGAGTTCATCCAGAATTGGGGCTGGTCAATCGTGGCCTTGGTGCTGCTGCTGAAAATGGCTTTTTACTGGCTCAACGCGAAAGCTTACGCCAGCATGGCCAAAATGAAGGCCGTCAATCCGAAAATCATGGAAATGCGTGAGCGTCTGAAAGACAAGCCGCAAGAAATGCAGCAAGCCATGATGAAGATTTACAAAGAAGAAAAAGTCAACCCGATGGGTGGTTGCTTCCCGATCATGATTCAGATCCCGGTTTTCATTGCGCTGTACTGGGTGCTGTTGTCTAGCGTTGAAATGCGCAACGCGCCGTGGATACTTTGGATTCATGACCTGTCATCACCAGACCCGTATTACATCTTGCCAGTGGTGATGGCCTTGACGACGATGCTGCAAACCGCCTTGAACCCAACGCCACCAGACCCAATGCAAGCCAAGTTGATGTGGTTCATGCCGTTGATTTTCAGTGTGATGTTCTTCTTCTTCCCGGCCGGTTTGGTCTTGTACTGGATCACCAACAACATCTTGTCAATTGCGCAGCAGTGGATGATTAACACCCGAATGGGCGTGCCACCTCAGTTCAATTTGCCAAAGTTCAAATAAAAAAAGGGCCGCTTTCAGCGGCCTTTTTTAATGAGACACACCATGCTCGCCCGACACCAAGACCCCATCGTTGCCATTGCCACTGCGCCCGGCCGAGGTGCTGTTGGCATCGTCCGAATCTCAGGCAAAGCGCTGGCGCCTATCGTTGAAAGTCTGTGTGGCCGCAGCTTGATGCCGCGCCAAGCCAGCTACTTGCCATTTAAAGATGCGCGAGGCAAAGTGATAGACCAAGGCTTGGCGCTTTATTTCCCCGCGCCACATTCCTTCACTGGCGAAGACGTGTTGGAGCTGCAAGCGCACGGTGGCCCGGTCGTGCTGCAATTGCTGCTGGCGCGTTGCTTGGAGGCGGCGGCTGAAACCGATGAAGCAAGCAAGCAACAACGCTTGCCAGGCTTGCGCGTCGCCCAGCCGGGCGAATTTTCTGAGCGCGCTTTTCTGAACGACAAGATTGATTTGGCGCAGGCCGAA
>JABMMH010000027.1 GCA_013205645.1 Polaromonas sp.
CTGGCCGGGTTTGTTTACGTGGATTTGCGCGGGCGTGACCTCGGCTCGGCCGTGCGCGAGATGCAAAGCGCCGTCGCCGAGCAGGTGGTGTTGCCGCCGGGCTACTCGGTGTCGTGGTCGGGCCAGTTCGAGTTTCTGGAGCGGGCCACGGCCAAACTCAAGCTGGTGGTGCCCTTCACGCTGCTCATCATCTTTGTGCTGCTGTACCTGACCTTCAGCCGCTTTGACGAAGCCCTGCTGGTCATGCTGACCCTGCCTTTTGCCCTGATTGGCGGGATCTGGCTGCTGTATGCGCTGGGCTACAACCTGTCGGTAGCGGGTGTGGTCGGCTTTATTGCGCTGGCCGGGGTAACTGCGGAGTTCGGGGTGATCATGCTGATCTACCTCAAGCAGGCTTGGCAGCAGCGCCTAGAGGAAGGCAAAACGACCGAGGAGGATTTGCTGGACGCCATCCGCGAAGGGGCGGTGCTGCGCGTGCGGCCCAAGGCGATGACGGCCACCGTCATTTTGGCGGGACTGCTGCCCATCATGTGGGGCACGGGAACCGGCTCGGAAGTGATGCAGCGCATTGCCGCGCCCATGGTCGGCGGCATGGTGACCGCGCCGCTTTTGTCGATGTTTGTGGTGCCCGTCGTGTATTACCTGCTGCGACGACCTCGCCGACAACCGCGCGCACAAGCCCACACCATTCATTCACACGGCAACCGCTTGTGATGAAAAAATCCCTGATCAACCCTCTTGCGGTTATTTTTTTGCTTTCGTCGACTGCGGCGATGGCATAGCAAAAGATGCTGGATGGCATGAAGAGTATGCCGCTGGGTAAGCCGGTGGTCGACAAAGAGCATTTGGTCGTTGCCGAACAAGCGCTTTGTGCCTTGACGAGGACCATGAACTTCAACTGACTTGGAAAGACTGGACTGCCAGAAAGCTCCCGTTGGTCAGTATGAGCCTCATTAACCTAGCTATTCGTATCAAATAGGGCCATGGACAGACTCACCACACTCCTCTCTCATTTTTCCTTGCATGCTGGCGTGTTCTATACAGGCAACCTCTGCGGAATTCACGACTTTGCGCAGGATCGCTTGCGTGGCCACATTCACTTAGTCCGACGCGGACCCGTAAAAATTTTGGGTGCCGATCTGGCTGTTTTTGATATCCAAGAGCCCACCTTGCTGTTCATGTCACGTCCTGACACACACCAGTTGGTGGCGGACGATCGCGCAGGGGCTGACGTCGTTTGCGCCACGGTCCAGTTTGGTGGTGGCGGTCGAAATCCGATGACTGATTCATTACCAAGCATTGTGATGGTCAAGTTGACCGAACTGGCTGCTGCAGACGCGCTGTTGGGTTTGATGTTTGACGAGGCCTTTTCTGACCACAATGGCCGCCAAGGGGTACTGGATCGCTTGTGTGAGGTCCTGATGATCCACCTCTTGCGCCACTGCATTGAGCGGGGTTTGACGCAAGGAGGCACCTTGGCAGGCTTGGCCGATGCCCGATTGGCCAAAGCCATGACGGCCATTCATGAGAACCCAGCGCAGCCGCTGGATTTAGTCAGTATGGCGTTGCTGGCGGGCATGTCACGCGCACGCTTTGCAGTCCATTTTCGTGAGGTCACCGGCGAAACGCCGGCGGACTATCTGGCCGCATGGCGTGTGACGACAGCGCAGGGCTTACTCAAAAAAGGAAGGCAACTCAAACATGTGGCGGACGATGTCGGCTACGGCAGCGCCAGTGCGTTGACTCGGGCTTTCGTGCGTAAGTTAGGTTGCTCGCCCACTGAATGGTTAAATAATCAAGAGTCGCAGCCGTCAGAGCGGTAACGCGAGACGCCTGATCATCAAATCAAGACGGTCAGTCACGCTTCACTGCGTCCCAGAAGGTAGCCTTCGGGTTCAGGCAAATCAAACAGAAAGTTAGCCATGACACTTGAAGCACTTATTCCGCGTCAGAAAACGCCAGAGCTTTCGTTGCCTCAGGTCAGCTGTGAAACGTTCGCGCTGCTATCAATTTCGCGACTCAAAAGATTACCCCGCTCATGGTGAGTTCACCGGTGCAATTTGACGATAAAAATCTCCGTTTAGGTCCAACGCCTAGACAGGTAGACGTACTCTTTTTGTGCGCCGAGTGGTGTGGCGTCTGTCGCGACTTGAAGGGAATGTTTGAAGAACTCAGTGCGATACAACCCAGCATCCATTGGACTTGGGTGGATGTCGAGGACCACAGCGAAATATTTGATGACCTTGAGCTTGACACGTTCCCTAGTTTGCTCGTGATGCTGAACAAACGCCCTTGGTTTTTTGGTTCTATCGAGCCACGAAAGGAGGTCGTATTTCGGATCGTTACGAAAATTTCAGAATCGCCATCGCCGATGATTTCGGCACCCATTGATGCCACAGTGGTTGAGTTGTTGCGATCAAAAATACTCCGCCAGTGAACCTTGCATGCTCTGACGATGGGGCGACGAAACGAGACGAATGGTAAGCACAAGGGGGTGAGGAAATCTTAGGATGTCACTTGGGCTTCAAAAACCTTGGAGCCTATTTTGACAACCAACCCACGGATGAAGAAACCTATGACATCTCGATATATAAATTCCCTTAGCGCCGTCAATCATTCAACCGCCCAAGGCCCGCAAAAAGAACTTCTCGACACCGCGCTCAAGCAGGTTGGTTTCATTCCCAACATGTATGCAAACATGGTCAATGTGCCGGGCGTGTTGAGTACCTATCTGCATGGTTACGATCTGTTTCGCAAGCAATCTGGACTGAAACCGGCCGAGCAAGAGGTGGTTTTCTTGGCTATCAGCCAGGTCAACGGTTGCCAATACTGCACCGCAGCGCACAGCATGATCGCCGACAAGGTCTCGGGCGTGCCAGCCAATGTGCTGCAAGCGATCCGCAGCAGCCAAACCATTCCCGATGAAAAACTGGCAGCTCTGTTCGCCGTCACCCAAGACATGGTGAAAAATCTGGGCAAGCCGAACACTGAAAAAGTCAAAGCATTCTTCGACGCGGGCTACACAGAAGACAACTTGCTCAACATCATTTTGGCTATTTCAGTCAAAGTCTTGAGCAACTACTCAAACCACGCTTTTGGAACCGAGGTCGACGAACAATTTTCTGCCTACAAGGTCACCTAAAGCAGGACGTGACGGGCTGCTAATTTTTAAGATGTGTCAACCCGTCGCCTGAAGCTCAGGCGAGTCGCCATGCAACTGGTCAACAACCATGAGCTTGCGCTCTGCGCCGAGGCGCTGGAACGAGCCAAAAAAATCTTGCGCTTTTAAAACCATTCGCTTCTGCTACTTGATGGCTTTATGTCTTTTTTAACATATAGAGCCAACTTAAATGTCGTTTCTATCCCTCGTTGTTGGAGCGACAATTATGTTTATTCACAAGGAGCTAGTCCATGAAAAAAATCATATCCGTCCTATTAGGGTTCGCCTTTTCTAGTTACAGTTTTGCTGC
>JABMMH010000154.1 GCA_013205645.1 Polaromonas sp.
AACTCAGCCAGCGATGAGCCGCAGTCAAAGCACCAGTACACCGGCTTCAGGCCGCGGTAGACAAAACCGCGTTCCATGATGCGTTTGAGGGCACGGATTTCATTCGCCTCGTTGGCGAAATCCATGGTCCGGTACGGGTTATCCCATTCGCCTAAAACGCCCAAGCGTTTGAAGTCGGTCATCTGGCCGGCGATTTGTTCGGTGGCGAAAGCCCGGCTTTTGGCCTGCACTTCGTCACGCGGCAGGGCCCGGCCGTAGAGCTTTTCAATGGCGTTTTCGATCGGCAGACCGTGGCAGTCCCAACCCGGCACATAGACCGCGTCCATGCCCTTGAGCTGGCGCGCTTTGACGATCATGTCTTTCAGCACTTTGTTGACGGCGTGGCCAATGTGAATTTTGCCGTTGGCGTAGGGCGGGCCGTCATGCAGCACAAATTTGGGACGGCCTTGGCGGACGTCACGCAGTTTTTTGTAGAGCCCTTGGTCTTCCCATTCTTTGACCCAGCCGGCTTCGCGCTTTGGCAAATCGCCGCGCATCGGGAAAGGCGTTTCAGGCAAGTTCAGGGTGCTGCGGTAATCGGTTTTGGTGTCGGACATGGTTTTATTTCGGAGAAATCGGGGCGGCTTGGTATGAGTGGGCAGCACAATGCGGGCCAGAAAGTGGAGCCATTTGCCCAGTGGCGAGGCATGCGCTGGCAGTGGCGAGATCGTCTAAATTCGAACGAGGCTGCTTTCAGGGTGCAGGTCCGTGAAAAATGCACGCGCGTTGTTGCAGTCCCGAGCGATGCCTTTTTGAAGCGCCTCCAGACCCTCGTATTTCAGCTCGTCATGCAGTTTGTGCAGCAGTTCCACGCTAATGATTTTACCGTAGGCACTGTCAAGTTCAGCGCCCTCGGGAGCCCAGTCCAAACAGTGAACCTCCAGCAAAACCCTGCCAGCGTCCTCGACGGTCGGTCGTATGCCCAAGCTGGCCACGCCATCGACGGGGGCATCACCTTTGGCACCCAACCCGTGCGTGCGCACCACAAAAATGCCGCTGGCGGCCGGCTTGTCGTGCCTGAACGCAATGTTCAAGGTCCGAAAGCCGAGCTCGCGGCCTAGCTTTTTGCCGTGTACCACGTGGCCTGAAATGCTGTACGGCCGGCCTAGCAGTCGAGCCGCGTCGTCCATCTCGCCGTGCGCCAGTGCTGCGCGCACCGCCGAGCTTGAGACCCGCGCACCGTGCACTTCGTAGCTGTCCATGCGGGCGACTTCAAAACCGCAGGCGATACCGGCCGCGTCGAGCATGGCGTAGTCACCTGCGCGTTTGCTGCCAAAGCGGAAATCGTCGCCGACCAGCACATAGCGCACCTGCAGGTTGTTGACCAAGACCTCGTGGATGAATGCGTTGGCGCTTTGCGTGGCCAAGCGCGCATTGAACGGCAAGACCACGGCTTGGTCGATGCCGCAGCGTGCCAACTCCGTGAGTTTGTCGCGCAGGGTCGATATGCGTGTGGGCGCAGTGCCCGGCGAAAAGTACTCCCGCGGGTGCGGCTCAAAGGTCATGACCCGGGCCGGTAAGCCACGGTGCTGGGCCTCGTTTTTCAGCACGGCAAGCATGGCTTGATGGCCACGGTGAACCCCGTCAAAGTTGCCAATGGTCAGCGCGCAGGGCTGAGCCAGTGCTGGGTGCTGATGGCCGCGAAAGATTTTCATGTTGCTGATTATCGTTTTTTAGTAGCCGCATTTAGCCACTGCGCGGGTTGCCGCCTTCGATGCCAGCAAATTGTCATGAAATCACTGTATATTGCTGTCTAGCAGACAGACGCAGATTCCAGAATAAGCGTTTGTCCGGCTTGATGCTAGACACCGGTTTCCATTTTCGTGGAGGTTCGTTTGAAGGTCTTGAAGCTGTCCGCCCAAGGGTTGCCACAATCGTGGATCAGCCTCGAACAAGCCGTGTTGCAATACGCCACCGGGGACGTCCGCTGGGAAGTCGGTGCCCAAGTGGCGGTTTTTCATGGCGGTCACAACGCCCGCACCGGCGAGCAGTCGGTCATCACGGTCAACAGCATCATCGGCACACGCGGCGTGCCGAACATCAACCCTTTCGATCTCAAGCCCGGCCTGACCAACGGCAAGCTGTTTGCACGCGACCGCAATGTCTGCGCTTACTGCGGCAACCATTTTCACGAAGAAGAGCTGACGCGCGAACACATCATTCCCTTCGCTCAGCAAGGCGTCGACACTTGGATGAACGTGGTCACCGCTTGCCGCGCTTGCAACCACCGCAAAAGCAGCCGGACGCCCGAGCAGGCGCGCATGCCGCTGCTGTTCACGCCTTACGTGCCCAGCTTGTGGGAGGACTTCATTTTGCGCAACCGCCGCATTCTGGCGGACCAGATGGAGTTTTTGATGGCGCACATCCCGAAGACGTCACGCTTGCACGGCTAGCTGCGCCAGCAGGGCGAGGTTGTTGACCCCGCCCATCCTGCCTGGCGTTTTTAAGCAAACACCCCGGCGGTGTCCTGCATTTGCTCGGACACGTCACCCAGGTGGTGCAACGTGTCGCCAAACGTCATTTCCATGGCGGTCAGCTTCTTGAAGTAATGGCTGACGATGTACTCGTCTGTCACGCCGATGCCGCCGTGCAGTTGCACGGCTTGCTGGCCGACAAAGCGCATCGACATGCCGAGCTGGTACTTGGCACGGGCCATGGCGCGGCGGCGCTCGTCCTCGGGGGCGTTGAGCTTCAAGGCGGCGTAAAAGCTCATGGAGCGGGCCAGCTCCAGCTGCATCTTCATGTCGGCCACGCGATGGCGCAGTGCCTGGAAGCTGGAAATCACAACGTTGAACTGCTTGCGGGTGTTCATGTAGTCCACCGTCACGGCCAGCGTCTTGTCCATCACGCCGACCGCTTCAGCGCAGGTCGCGGCGATGCCGATGTCCACTGCGTGTGCCAGCGCTTTGGCGCCGTCGGTGGTGACCAGCGTGGCGGGTGCATTCTGGAAGCTCACTTCCGCAGCGCGGGCGCCATCTTGCGTGACGTAACCCTGACTGCTCACACCGGTCGCGGTGCGCTCGACCAGGAAAAGGGCCATGGCGCCATCCAGCATCGCCGGCACGATGAAGGCATCGGCCAGGTCACCAGCTGCCACAATGCTTTTGGTCGCCGTCACGGCATAGGCCCCTTGGGCAGCTACCGCTTTGGCGTCACATTTGGCGAGCTTGTAGCGCGCGCCGCGCTCCTGGTAGGCCAGCACGACCAGCGCTTCGCCTGAAGCGAGCTTCGGCAGCCAGGCGGCCTTCACGTCAGCGGGTGCGTAGCC
>JABMMH010000155.1 GCA_013205645.1 Polaromonas sp.
CACTGACACCGTGACGGTGTACATCGACACCTCGGGCGAGCCGTTGTTCAAGCGCGGCTGGCGTGAAGACAAGGGCGACGCACCGCTGAAAGAAACCCTGGCCGCGGCCATGCTGGCGGCCAGTGGCTGGAGCGGTGAAGACGGCTTGTGCGAACAAGGTGTGCCCTTATACGACCCCTGCTGCGGCTCGGGGACGATCGTCATTGAGGCGGCGCAAATCGCGTGCAATATCGCACCGGGCATCAACCGGCGCTTTGCTTTTCAGAAATACCTGCCGTTCCAGCCGCACGTCTGGGACGGTCTGCTGGACCAAGCCGAGGCTGCCATCACCGAACCGATGGCGCCGGTCTTCGGCAGCGACGTCTCGTTCCGGATGGTCGACTTTGCCGAGCGCAATGCCGAACGCGCTGGCGTGGCCAATGCCGTGCAGCTGCGCGGCGGTGACGCTTTGCAACGGATGCCGCCCGCGCCAGCCGGCGTGATGCTGCTCAACCCGCCGTATGGTGAGCGGATTGATGTCGCCGGTGTGGCCGGTATCTCGGGCACGCAAGCGCGTGACGACCGGCGTCAAGGCATCGATGAATTTGGCCGCCCGCTGCCCAGTGCGCGCGAGGCCGAAGCCCAGGTGTCGCGTGACCGTTCGGCCAACCCAGGCCGCGAGCAGGCGCAGACCGCCAGCGGCGAAGAAGTGACCGATTTCTTCCCGCAACTGGCCGCGCACTGGAAGAAAAACTATGCCGGCTGGACGGCTCACATCCTCACGCCTGACTTGAAGCTGCCAAGCAAAATGCGGCTGAAAGAATCGCGCCGTGTGCCGATGTGGAACGGCCCGATTGAATGCCGTCTGTTTCGCTTCGACATGATCGCCGGATCGGCTCGTGGCAAACCCGCTGCCAGCCCAGCAGCGGAGTGAGCGCTGCACCGTTGGCTTCGTTGCAGTCTCTGCCACTGTTACCGGTGCTGATTCTCGACACCAACATCGTGCTCGATGTGTTTGTCTTCCAAGACGCCGCAGCCCAGCCGATCCGCGACGGCCTCGCAGCGCGCAGCCTGGACTGGATTGCCACGACGCCGATGCGCGTTGAACTCGAACGTGTGTTGGGCTATCCGCAGATTGTTCCGCGCTTGGCGTTTTATGAACTCAGCGCGGGCGATGTGCTGGCGCAGTTTGACGCGCACGCACGGCTTGTACCGGTGCCCGCCAAAGCTTCAGTCACTTGCAGCGACGCCGACGATCAAATGTTCATTGACCTGGCCGTGGCGCACCGCTGCACCTTGCTGAGCAAAGACAAAGCCGTGACGTCCATGGCCAAACGTCTGCAAGCGTTCAAGGTGCGAACGCAAAAAACGCTGTGAACTCAGCGCGGCGGCTGAGCTGAGTTCAAGCCGCTGCTAACGCTGAAGATGCTGCAAAGCGATCCGCACTGGCCATAGGCCAATACTGCTTGAAGACATTCGGCAGCGCGCTGATGTCGTCCGCCAGCAGGGCGCTGGGCGCGATGTTCATCAGCAGGTGGGCCAGCAGACGCACTTCGGTGTCGGTCAGGCGCCGCACGATGTGGTGTGCCGTCAGGTCGTTCGGGTGCTGCAAGCCAGCGGCCTGCACCAACTCTTTCAGCGCCTCCAGCGTGCTCTGGTGAAACATCCAGACGCGTTCTGCTTTGTCCGTCACCACCAGCGCTTGCTGGCGCAAGGGGTCTTGCGTGGTTACGCCGGTGGGGCATTTTCCGGTGTGGCAACTCTGGGCCTGAATGCAGCCCAGCGCAAACATGAAACCGCGGCCCGCATTGGCCCAGTCAGCGCCCAGCGCCATCATGCGGGCGATGTCAAAAGCGCTGATCACTTTGCCGGCGCAGCCAAGTTTGATACGGTCGCGCAGACCGACGCCGATGAGCGTGTTGTGGACCAAGCCGAGACCTTCTTGCACCGGTGCACCGACGTGGTCGCTGAACTCCACGGGTGCGGCACCCGTGCCGCCTTCAGCGCCGTCGACCACGATGAAGTCGGGCGTGATGCCCGTGGCCAGCATGGCCTTGACGATGGCGAACCATTCCCATGGGTGACCCAGACAAAACTTGAAACCCGTCGGCTTGCCGCCACTCAGCGTGCGCAGCCGGCCTATGAATTCGAGCATCTCCACCGGCGTTGAAAATGCACTGTGACCGGCGGGTGACACGCAGTCGACGCCTTGCGGTACGCCGCGCGCCGCAGCGATCTCCCAGGTCACTTTAGAGCCCGGCAAAATGCCGCCGTGGCCGGGCTTGGCCCCTTGGCTGAGCTTGAGCTCGATCATTTTGACTTGCGGGTCGCGCGCGTTGGCTTCAAAACGTTCCGGGCTGAAACTGCCGTCGTCATTGCGGCAACCAAAGTAGCCCGAGCCAATCTCCCAGATCAGGTCGCCGCCGTGGCTGCGGTGATGCGCTGAGATCGAGCCTTCGCCGGTGTCATGTGCAAAACCGCCACGCTTCGCGCCTGAGTTCAACGCCAAAATAGCGTTGGCCGACAAGGCCCCAAAACTCATTGCCGAGATGTTGAAGACACTGGCCGCATACGGTTGCGTGCAAGGCAGGCGTGAGAGCGACGCAGCCTCCGGCGAGCCGCCAATCCAGACCCGAAAGTCATGCGACGCCACCTTGCTCGGCTGCATCGAATGGTTGATCCATTCGTAGCCTTGGCGCGAGACGTCAAGATGCGTGCCGAAGGGCTGGTTGTCTTGATCACCCTTGGCGCGCCGGTAGACCAGCGAACGCTGGGCCCGCGAAAACGGCGCGGCCTCGCTGTCGCTCTCAATGAAGTACTGGCGAATCTCAGGGCGGATGAACTCCAGCAAAAACCGCAGGTGCCCGATCACCGGGTAATTGCGCAGCACCGCGCGGCGCGTCTGTCGCAAGTCGTGCAAGCCGACGGCCACCAGCCCGGCAAAAACCAGAAAGGTCAAGAAGCCCACGCCAAACCCCACCAGTGAAAACAAGGCCAGCAAGCCGCCAAAAAAGCAGGCGACCAAAAAGCTGTAGCGAACAGGCAGCAAGGCGCTGAGTCGCTGCGTGTAGCCGTCCAGCTTGTGCAGCGGAACACGCCAATCTGGCCAAGGGATGTTCTTGGCAAAAGTTAAGACACGGCGCATGGCAGGGCTTTCAAAAAGGGTGGCGGCAGGGGCGATACACTTTCTAACTTCAGCGAAGCTCGACCGTTATACGCTACTGTGCTTAATATGTGAGAACTATTTCATGCCCAACCCACCATCACCCTCTGCAGTGACCGCTACCGACCATAACGCCGACGACTTTTTGCCACTCGAAACGTTTGACGAGCTGGACGCGATTCTCGATGAGTTGCGGACCCGCTATGACGAAACCCCGCAATGGGAGTTTTGTGAAGGTTTCATGGCCGCTTTGATTTGTGGTCGCCGCGCGGTGCCTGCGGCTGAATACTTCCAGGTGCTGCTCGGCTTGGGCGAAGACGGCGCCATCACAACTGCCGCTGATGCGGATTCAGAAGACGCTGAAGGCTCGTTCGCCAGCGACGAACAGCGCGAACGCTTTACCACCTTGTGGCAAGCGCGCTGGGCCGAAGTGTCCGCCGCGCTGGACGCCGAATGCAAGACGCTTGAAGACGACGATTGCTACCACCCCGAGGTGATGGACGTGCGTGCGGCGGTGGCCGAACTACCGGCCGAGGAGCAGGTCAATTTCAAGGCCGACGAACTGCCAGCCTTTGCGCAGGTCTGGGCCTTGGGCTTCATGTTTGCCGTCGAAAGCTGGCCTGAAGACTGGGCCACGCCACGCGACAAAGACGCCGCCAAATGGCTGGACGGCGCACTCGAAGCCGTGGTCGCCATGACCGAGGACGACACCGGAATACCTGAAGTTTCACCGCTGCTGGAGGAAGGCTTGCCGAGCACCAGCATCGCCCGCCTGAATGCGTTTGGCGAAGCCATCTGGGCGGTGTATGACTTGCGCGAACTCTGGCGCACTCTCGGCCCACGTGTCGACACCGTGCGCAAAGAAGTCACGCCCGGTCGCAACGATGTGTGCTTTTGCGGCAGTGGGAAAAAATACAAGAAGTGCCACGGGGCGGGTTGAACTTGCCGCCTCGTCGGAGCGCGTCATGCGTCTGCGCTTGAAGCCGATTCAGTTCAGCCGCATGCCGGCCGCTAACTGGGTCACGTTGTGGCGCATCATGCGCAAGTAGGTGGCGCCCGGTTGGTCCGGACCGGAGAGCGCGTCGGCATATAGCTTGGCTCCCGGCGTGGTGCCAGCGTCTTTGCTGAGTTGCGCCAGCAGCCGTTGGTTGCTGATATTTTCGAGAAACACGGCACGGATTTTTTCACGCTGAATTTGGGTGATGAGCCTAGCCACGTCTCTGGCGCTGGGCTGGGCTTCGGTGGAGATGCCCTGCGGCGACAAAAAGGTGATCTGGTAGTGCGCTGCCAAATAACCAAAAGCATCATGCGAGGTGATGACCTTGCGCTGCGCTGCGGGGATGACGCTGAACTGCGCCTTGGCCCAGACATCCAGCGCTTGCAACTCTTTGACATAAGCGTCTGCATTGGCTTGGTAGGTGCTGGCACTGGCCGGGTCGAGTTGGCTCAGCGCAGCAGTGATGTTGCGGACATACAGCACCACGTTGTTGGGGTTTTGCCAAGCGTGTGGATCGGCTTCTCCATGTGCGTGGCCGTGACCTTTGGCGCCCGGCTTGGCTGCTTCGGTGAGGGGTTTCAGCCCTTTGGACGCCACCACGGCCAACCCTTTGTAGCCGGCCGATCGGACCAGGTTTTGGGCCCAAAGGTCAAAGCCCAAACCGTTGCTCACCAGCAACTGACTTTGCAGCAGCGCTTTGGCGTCACTGGGTTTGGCTTCAAACACATGTGCGTCCTCATTGGGGCCCACCAGATTGGTGACGTTGACGCGCTCGCCGCCGACCACCTGAACCAAGTCACCCAAAATGCTGAAGCTGGTGGTGACGGCGATTTTGTCCGCTGCTGAACTGTGGCCAGACAGCAGGGCGGCACAGCCGATCACGAGGCCCATCAAGGCGTGAAAAAAGGGTCGGAAAACAAGCTTCATGGTTGTACCTTCAAAAAAACAGTCAAAGAGGATGGCCTCAAGCCACGCGGTGGGTTTGGCTCTTGAGGCCGGCCAGCCAGCCGCCCGGGGCGACCAACAAAGAGACAAAGTAGAGTGCGCCCGCGCAACCAATGATGGTCGGGCCCGAGGGCGTGTCAAAGTGGTAGGACAGCAGCAAACCGGCGGTGCTGGCCAGCATGGCTTGGGCGCTGGCGTTGGCGAGTTGCGCTGGCAGCGTGTCGTGCCAGAGTTTGCTGGAGACGGCGGGTAGCATCATCAATCCGACCGCCATCAGCGTGCCCAGCGTCTGAAAACCGGCGACCAGGTTCATCACCACCAGCATCAAGAAGGCTTGCTGCCAGAGCCAGCCACGCCTGCGGACGGTGCCCAGAAACACCGGATCAAAGCTTTCCAGTACCAGCCCGCGGTACATCGCGGCCAGCAGCACGGCGCTGATGCTGGCCACACTCGCCACCAGCAGCAAGCCTGGGTTGTCAACGCCGAGGGCGCTGCCAAACAAGATGTGCAATAAATCCAGCTGCGTGCCGTGGCTTGAAATCAGCGTCACGCCGAGTGCCAGCGCCACCAGATACAGCGCCGCCAGACTCGCGTCTTCTTTCAGCTTGGTGACGCGAGTCACCAAGCCGGCAATAGCGGCCACCAGCATCCCTGCGGTCACGCCGCCGATGGCCATGGCGGTGAGTGACAAGCCGCTCAGCATGAAGCCGATGGCGACGCCCGGCAGCACCGCGTGACTCAGCGCATCACCGAGCAGACTCATGCGGCGCAGCGTTAAAAACACGCCCAACGGAGCGGCACTCAACGACAGCGCCAGCGCCGCCACCAAGGCGCGGCGCATGAAGGCAAAGTCGGCAAACGGCGCCAGCAAAGCTTCCCACAGCCAGTGGGCCAGCGGCATCATGCGGCCAGCCGTTCTGTCCGTTGCATGGGCAGAGAGTCAAGCTCGCAGGGCTCAGCGGTGTCGTCCCAGGCTTCGGCCATGGCTCTGGCGCGTTGCCAGTTGGCGCTGGTCAGCACCTCGCTGGTGGCACCCCAGCCGACCAGTTCGCGGGCCAGCAGCAAGGTCGACGGGAAGTACTCGCGGACCAGCGCATCGTCATGCAGCACCGCAATCACGGTGCACTGATGTTGATGCCAGTGTTGCACCAGCTTGAGCAGTGCGGCGGTGGTTTTGGCGTCGACGGCGTTGAAGGGCTCGTCCAGCAAAATCAGCTCCGCACCTTGCACCAAGATGCGGGCAAACATGACCCGTTGCAGCTGTCCACTCGACAGGGAGTTGACGCTGCGGCGCTCAAACCCGGCGAGCCCGACGGCACTCAGCGCGTCGTCCACTTTTTGGGACATCGCGTTGGTCACCGCGCCCCATGCGCCGGCGACACCCCAGCAGCCCAGCAGCACGCAGTCGCGCACGTCTATCGGGAAATCGCGGTCGATGTCGGTGACTTGCGGCAAATAGGCCATGCGCTGGCAAGTGGCCGCCACGGTCAGCGCGCCGCCGGCCCGGTTGCCTTCGATGGGCAGCAGGCCGACGATGCTTTTCAGCAGCGTGCTTTTACCTGAGCCGTTGGGCCCGACCACGGCGGTCAGCGAGCCCTGTGCAAAGCCGCCACTGATATGGTGCAAGGCCGGGTGTTGGCGGTAGCTGACGGTCAGGTTGTGCAGCGACACGGCGAGTGGCTGGCTCACCATGGTGCCGCCGGGGTCAGCGCCCAAGCCACGCCGAACCACAGCAAGGCGACGGCGGGCAAAATGGCCAGTACGCGCAGCCAAGCTGGCCATGCCAGCAGGCTGGGCCGGCTGGCATGGCGTGAGCTGACACGGTCACCGGAAGGGGCGTGGGTATGCTGAGGTGCCGACGGCTGATGCAGGGACATGGAGCGTCCAAAATAAAAGGGAAAAGAAGGCAGGATGAGTTGATAATTGCAACTCGGTTGCGGTAGATTGTAGTGCAACAGGGTTGCATTAGTATTCATTTTTCGAGGCTTCATTCATGGCAAACCTTCCAGCGCGTACGGCAGCAGAGATCGACCCGATGGATGCGCTGTTATCTGCCCACGGCCTGCGCCGCACGGCAGCGGCGCGTCTGGTGCTGGGCTGGTTGCTGGCCCATTTGGACACCAGCTACACCCATGCACAGCTGCAATCTTCGCTCTCGGGTGAAGGTTTATTGGCGCTTGACCGCGTCACGCTGTACCGCCTGATTGACCGCCTCACCCAAGTCGGTTTGTTGTTGTGTCGGGTCGATGCGAACCGGGTGCGTCGCTATCAAGCCATGCCCGCAAGCGTCAAAGCCATGCCGCACTTTGAATGCCAAAGTTGTCACCGCGACAGTCCGCTGGACGGCACACTGTCCAGCAATGCCAGCGATTTGGAGCGTGCCGCGCAGTCGGCTTTGGAGGCCCTCAAGGCACTGGGCTACCAAGGCCTGAGCATGGACTTTGCTGTACGCGGTGTGTGCGCTGATTGCGCTGTGGTCAAAGTCGACTGACGGCTTTGGCAGAGGCTAGATTCATGGTCTTGGGGCGACCAGAGCTTGCCGTTGTCTCGTTCGGAGACGATGCGCCCGCAGAGGTCACCAGCAGGTGGATGAAGTGCAACTTGGCCACCACCTCGCGTGGCAGGATGAAGGGGTAAAAGTCAGGTTGACCCATCGCGCGCGACATCTGGTTGAGCATGGTGGTGAGGCGCGTCCAGTCATTCAAGAAGGCCAAAAATCGTTTGGCCTTGGGGTGTTTGGGCAGGTAAAGCGCGTCGATCGGAAAAGGCGTGAACTCGAGCTGCATTTTCTTGGCGCTCAAACCAAAACTCAATGCGGTGTCAACCGTGTCGCGCATGTGCAGATAATGCGCCCAGCACTCGGCCCAGTCTTCCCACGGGTGCGTGCTGGCGTAGGCGCTGACGTAGTGCTGGGCCCAATCAGGCGGGGGGCCGTTGTCATAGTGGCGCGTCAGGGCTTCTGCGTAGTCGGTGGTCTCGTCGCCAAACAAGGTGTGAAAGCCGTCCATCCAGTCGGTGCCCCAGACCAGCCGGTCCCAGTAATAGTGGCCGACCTCATGGCGAAAATGCCCGAGCAGCGTGCGGTAGGGTTCGTGCATGGCTTGACGCGCCGCTTCACGCGTCGCGTCGTCGGCCTCGATCAAGCTGATGGTGATGAGGCCGGTGTCATGCCCGGTCAGGACCTGGCCGCCTTCGCTGTCTGAGCGCAAGAAATCAAACATCAGGCCGTGTTCTGGATCTTCGGTGAGCTTGGAGGCCACGGGCAAGCCCAGCACCATGAGAGCTGACACCAAGCGCCGCTTGGCCAGTTCGACCAAGCCCCACAGCCTGCCGTTATCGGGGTGTTCTGGGTCGTTCAGGTCAGGGATTTTGTGGTTCAGCTGGCAGGCACGACACAGGCCGGTTGTGCAACCAAACACGTCAGTGCTGGGCACCAGCCAGTTGCAGGCGGCGGGTGTTGTCAGGTTCAGGCAGCGTCGGTAGCTTAAAACGTTCAAATCTTTGGATGCCTCAGGCACATGCCAGGCTTGCCAAAGTTCAGGCGCATCAACTGTTGCAGAGGCATCGACGGGCATCAGTGAATGCAGTTGAGCACTGTGGGGGTCGTAGCCCAGTGGGGAGCCACAGGCTAGGCATTGGCTGTTCCTGAAAAAAACGGGACGACCGCACTGGCAGCTGTAAGCACGACCAGCCAAGTTTGGCAGGTGCGGATCGTTGATACCAGCGCTGCGTGCAGAAAAATGAGAACGGGGAGATGACAATGCGAAGGCTTTCGATGGGCAGGCGTGTAGGTAGCCGCCTTGGAGCGTCTAAGTTTGACAGGTTGAGGCGTCAGTTGCTAGACATCAATTTTCAGGCGGCTTTGATGTGACAGGCCGCGGGCTTTTATCATCTAGGGTTGACGCACTGCCATTTCGACTTCAACCCGTTCACAAGGACACCCATGCCCACGTACCACATTGAAATGTTTGAAGGCCGAACCCATGAACAAAAGAAAAAGCTGGTGGCCGAGATCACCCGTGTCTCGGTCGAGGTGCTGGGCGGTTCGGCTGAGTCAGTGAACATCATCATCACTGACGTCAAGCGTGATAACTGGGCTTCAGGTGGACGTTTGTGGTCAGAGCCACGAAACTGAGGCGGCTCAGAGCAATATGTGCCAGCTGCTTGGAATGAACTGCAATACCCCGACCGATGTGACCTTCAGCTTCGCCGGGTTTGCGCAGCGTGGCGGCCAAACTGACCTGCACAAAGATGGCTGGGGCATCGCATTTTTTGAAGGTCAAAGCAAAGTCGGCTTGGCCGGGACTGAGGGCGACAAGGGCTTGCGCCATTTTGTCGACCACCAGCCGGCATTCGAGTCCCCGGTGGCTGAGTTGATTCGCCGTTACCCGATCAAAAGCCGCAACGTCATCGCCCACATTCGCAAGGCCACGCAGGGCCGGATTGCGTTGGAAAACTGTCATCCTTTCGTGCGTGAACTGTGGGGGCGCTACTGGGTGTTTGCGCACAACGGCGACCTGAAGGACTTCCACCCGCGCTTGCACGCCGGTTTCAAACCGGTTGGCGACACCGACAGTGAGCGTGCCTTTTGCTGGATCATGCAAGAGCTCGCCAAATCCCATGCAGGCGTGCCCAGCGTGGCAGAACTCACGCTGACGCTGCGTGAGCTGGCCAAAGAAGTGGCGCGCCACGGCACCTTCAACTTCATGCTGAGCAACGGCTTGGCGCTCTGGGCGCATGCCTCCACCCACCTCTTTTATGTTGAGCGCCGGCACCCGTTTGCGCACGCCACCTTGAGCGACGAAGACCTGAGCATTAACTTCGCTGAACACACTGAGTCGACCGATCGTGTCGCCGTGGTGGTGACCGCGCCGCTCACCACCAACGAAACTTGGCGGCCGTTTGCCGCCGGGGAATTAAAGGTGTTTGTGGATGGGGCTTTGGTCGATTAAGCTGCGTTCAGGCCGGGGTCGCCAGCGCCGCTTCGAGGGCGTCGATGAACATCGCAGCAACATCAAACCCGGTCTGGTCAAAGATTTCCTGAAAGCAGGTCGGGCTGGTCACGTTGATTTCGGTGATGCAGTCGCCGATGACGTCGATGCCTGCCAGCAGCAGGCCGCGCGCGGCCAGTATGGGGCCAACCGCTTCGGCGATTTCGCGGTCGCACGCTGACAGCGCTTGCGCCACGCCCAGACCCCCGGCGGCCAAGTTGCCGCGCACCTCAGTGCCTTGCGGAATACGCGCCAATACAAACGGCACGGGCTTGCCGCCAATCACCAGCACGCGTTTGTCGCCCTTGACGATGTCTGGTAAAAACTTTTGCACCATGACGCTTTGCGTACCGTCTTTGTTCAGCGTCTCGATGATGCTGCCCAGGTTCAAGCCGTCGGCCTTGACCCGGAAAATACCGGTGCCACCCATGCCGTCGAGCGGCTTCAAGATGATGTCTTGGTGCTCCGCGTGAAAGCGTTTGATGTCTTCGGCGTCGCGCGTCACCAGCGTCGGGCCGATGAATTGCTGAAACTCCATGATGGCGAGTTTTTCAGGGTGGTCGCGCAGCGCACGCGGCTTGTTGAAGACGCGTGCGCCTTCGCGCTCGGCTTGCTCCAGCAGGTGCGTGCTGTAGAAAAACTCGCTGTCAAACGGCGGGTCTTTGCGCATGATGATGCAGCCAAAGTCACGCAGCGCCTGCGGCCGTTCGTCAGGGTGCTGCTGCTTGGCCGAAAACCAGTTTTGCGCGTCGCCGGTGAGGTGAATGTCACGCACAAAGGCCGTCACAGGCGTGCCGCGCTGCCACATGACGTCTTTGGTTTCGCAAGCACTGATGGTGTGGCCGCGGCGCTGCGCTTCCCGCATCATGGCAAAGGTGGTGTCTTTGTAAATCTTGAAAGACTCCAGCGGATCGGCGACGAAAAGGATGTTCATGGTGGGGCAGAGATTCGAAAGAAATGAAGACCGTGGCGAAATCGCATGCGAGGATTTTGGCAGGTTGCTGAGCTTTCGGTCGACTCTGTGCTGTGTAGCCTCACCAGCGCACAGGCGAAGCTGTCAGCGCCAAGCGAGCCGTCACAAGCTCAGATTTCGATCTTCGAGCCCAGCTCCACCACTGAATTGCTTGGCAACTTCAAAAAGTCGGCTGCGCCGCTGGCGTTGTGATGCATCTGGGCAAACAGCTTTTCGCGCCACTGCGCCATGCCGCCGCCTATGGTCGGAATGACGGTGTCGCGCGACAAGAAGTAGCTGGTGCTCATGGGGTCGAGTTCCCAGCCACGGCTCTTGAGATGCATCAGGGCTTTGGGCAGGTCGAGGTCATTTTTAAAGCCGTAGTGAACCACCACTTGCCAGCAATGGTGACCCAGAGATTCGACTTGCACGCGTTTGTCCATGCCAATCCAAGGCACTTCATGGTTTTGCACCGTCACAAACAGGTTTTTGGCGTGCAGCACTTTGTTGTGCTTCAGGTTGTGCAGCATGGCGTTCGGCACGGTGCCGCGCTCAGCCGTCAAAAACACCGCCGTGCCTTCAACGCGAACAGGCGGGCTGACAAACACCGACTCCAGAAAAGACGGCAAGTCCATGGCGTCAGCACGCAACTTGTTGTTGAGCAGTTCCCGGCCGTCTTTCCACGTGATCATGAGCGTGAAGACCGCGCCGCCAATGAGCAGCGGGAACCAGCCGCCGGCAAACAGCTTCATCAGGTTCGACGCAAAGAAAGCGACGTCAACGACGAAGAAAATACCGGTCGCGGCCACGCACAGCCAAAGCGGGTATTTCCAGGCGTGGCGAATCACGAAAAAGGTCAAGATGGTGGTGATCAGCATGTCCAGCGTGACCGCAATGCCGTAGGCTGCGGCCAGATTGCTCGATGAACGGAACATCACCACGGCCAGCACAATGGTCGCAAACAGGCACCAGTTGACCATCGGTATGTAGATCTGGCCGGTGTCGCGCATGCTGGTGTGCAGGATGTTCAGTCTTGGCAAATAACCCAGCTGAATCACTTGCTTGGTGACGCTGAAGGCCCCGGTGATGAGCGCTTGCGAAGCGATCACGGTGGCCATGGTGGCCAGCAAGACCAAGGGCAGCAAAGCCCACTCGGGTGCCATCAGGTAAAACGGGTTTTTGACGGCCTCAGGGTTTTTTAGCAACAGCGCGCCTTGGCCAAAATAGTTCAGCGTCAGCGACGGCATAACCACCGAAAACCAAGCCAGCCGAATGGGTTTTTTGCCAAAGTGGCCGAGGTCGGCATACAGCGCCTCAGCGCCGGTGACGCACAGCACCACGGCTCCCAGAATGATGAAGGTGGTGCCCGGGTTGGTCCACATGAACATCACCGCGTAATGCGGGCTCATGGCCGCGAGGATCGCCGGGTAGGTGATGATTTGCGCGATGCCCAAGACCGCCAGCACGGCAAACCAAACCAGCGTGATCGGGCCAAAAAATTGGCCGATGCCGGCGGTGCCGCGCTTTTGAACGGCAAACAGGCCAAACAAAATAAGCAGCGTTGCCGGCACCACGTATTGTTTGAAGGCGGGTGAAATAATTTCCAGCCCTTCGACTGCCGACAACACCGAAATCGCCGGCGTGATGACGCCATCACCATAAAATAGTGCGGTGCCAAAGATGCCGATGATCAGCAATACGCGGCGCAA
>JABMMH010000156.1 GCA_013205645.1 Polaromonas sp.
CAATTCATGGCATCTGCAATTTCTTCATAGGTCAGTCCTTCAATCTCACGCAAGGTGATCGCTTGCCGTAGATCTTCAGGCAAGGCGTCCATCGCCGCATTGACCATTTCAGCGATTTCTTTGCTGGCCAACACCGCTTCAGGCGTTTCTGGACTTGTTAGTTCGTTTTCCACCGGCGAAGTTTCATCGTCATCGGCTGTTTTGAATGAATTCTCTGAAACGGTCGGGTTTCGCTTCAGGTCCATCAAGAATTTTTTGGCCGTGTTCACGGCAATCCGGTACAGCCAGGTATAGAACTGGGCGTCACCGCGAAACTGCGCCAGCGCGCGGTAAGCCCGAATGAAGGTTTCCTGGGCGATGTCTTCGACCAAGTCAACGTCGCGCACCATTCGCCCAATCAGACGCTGAATACGACGCTCGTATTTGATGACCAGCAGCTCGAAAGCCTTTTGATCGCCGGCCACAGTCCTTTCGACCAGCAGGGCATCGCTGTCGCCGCTGCTGACGGAGGTGGAGGGCTTGTCGGGGCTCATCGAGGATGTCGGGCGGGCGCGGAGTGTGGATGCTCCACTGTAGCCGCTAGCTCGCCAAGAGCGCTCTCAGCCGCCGCAGAGTCCTGCAAAGTTGTGGGTCTGTGTGGGGCATGTACAGCGCGACGCAAGTCGAGCCAACGAATTGGCAAGGCCGAGCGTTCGGCCCACAGCCACCACACGGCACCTGCCTGGTTGTTGAGCCTGAGCAAGATCGCGAACTGAACATCCAACACCACCGCTGGCGGCTCCAACGCCGTACCGCTGCGGTAAACCACGCTCTCCCAGCGCCAGCGCTGACCATCCCACTGCAAACGCCCCTCCGGCGAGCGTCGCCAACCGGTCAACACCACCCAGCCGGCGAGCAGCAATGCTAAGCAGCCGAGCAACTGCCGCCAATCGGTCGACGCCGACACGCGCCACCACCACAGCGTGACGCCCGCTGCGAGCAACCAGCCAGTAAGCAATAGACAACCCAGAAAACGCGAACGCCCCAACGGATATAAAACCGATGGGGCGTTGTGTGTGGTTGGCTTCAAACCCGCTTAAATACCAGCGAACCGTTGGTGCCGCCAAAACCAAAATTGTTTTTGACAGCCACTTCGATCTTCGCGTCCCGCGCTGTGTTGGCGCAGTAGTCAAGATCGCAAGCCGGATCTTGATTGAAGATGTTGATGGTCGGCGGGATTTTCTGGTGATACAGCGACAACACCGTGAACACCGATTCGACACCGCCAGCGCCGCCTAGCAAATGGCCCGTCATGGACTTGGTCGAACTCACCACCAAGCTTTTAGCATGCTCGCCAAAAGCTGCCTTGATGGCGTTGGTTTCGTTCAAGTCGCCTAGTGGCGTCGAGGTGCCATGCGCGTTGAGGTACTGAACTTCATCGGCATTGACGCCGGCGTTTTTCAGCGCCATGGCCATCGAACGACGCGGACCGTCTTCGTCTGGTGTGGTCATGTGATAGGCGTCACCGCTCATGCCAAAACCGGTCAACTCAGCATAGATTTTTGCACCACGCGCCTTGGCGTGTTCGTACTCTTCGAGCACCAGCACACCACCGCCCTCGCCCAGCACGAAGCCGTCGCGATCTTTGTCCCACGGCCGCGAGGCGGTCTTGGGATCGTCATTGCGGGTTGACAGCGCACGGGCCGACGCAAAGCCGCCCAAGCCCAAGGGTGAAATCGTTGCTTCAGCGCCGCCAGCCACCATCACATCGCAATCGCCGTACTCGATCATCCGTGCTGACAAGCCAATGGCGTGCAGACCGGTTGTGCAAGCGGTGACGACCGCAATATTAGGGCCCTTGAAACCGTACTTGATGGACACATGACCAGAGATCATGTTGATGATGGACGCTGGCACGAAAAATGGTGAAATCCGCCGCGCCCCCTTGTTCATCAACTCGGTGTGCGTCTGCTCGATCATTGGCAAACCGCCAATGCCCGAGCCGATATTGCAACCGATGCGTGTGGCCATCTCATAGCTCAGGTCATCACCCGTTGGCAAGCCGCTGTCAGCCACCGCCTGCATGGCTGCTGCCATACCCAAGTGGATGAAGCGATCCATGTGACGGGCTTCTTTTTCAGGGATGTAATCCGTGATGTTGAAGCCTTTGACCTCACCGGCAAATTTGCAGGAAAAAGTGCTTGGATCAAAGTGCGTGATCTGATCAATACCGGAAGTTCCGGCCAGCAGGCTGTTCCAGGAGTCAGCCACGGTGTTACCCACCGGGCTAATGCACCCTAGACCTGTCACGACGACGCGACGACGGCTCATGCGCAAATCCTCAAGAAAAACTCAAAAGGCCGCGAACGGCCTTTCACAGTCAGGGGGGAGAAAGCCAGTTCAGGCTTTTTGATGGGTGTTAGCGTAATCAATCGCGTTCTGGACGGTCGTGATTTTTTCTGCGTCTTCGTCTGGAATCTCGATGCCAAACTCGTCTTCGAGTGCCATCACCAGCTCGACGGTGTCAAGAGAGTCTGCGCCCAGATCGGCTACAAACGATTTTTCGCTGGTGACTTGGCCTTCTTCAACGCCCAGTTGCTCAGCAATGATTTTCTTAACACGTGATTCGATATCGCTCATAGTTCCCTCTAAGGGTTGTTGAATTAATCCGTGATTTTAGCCGGTTCGAGACGTGAATCTCGACAGGCCTGCCGGACGGATGCGAACCGGCTGATTTTTAGGGTTTCCCCTGCTTACATGTACATGCCGCCGTTGATGTGAATCTCTTGGCCGGTGATGTAACTCGCCTCTGGGCTCGCTACAAACGCGACCGCATGCGCAATGTCTTGTGGCTTGCCAAGGTGGCCCAACGGGATCTGACTCAGCAAGGCTTTTTGTTGCTCTTCAGGCAGGTTCGCCGTCATGTCTGTTTCTATAAAACCGGGTGCAATGCAGTTCACGGTGATCCCGCGCGAGCCTAACTCGCGCGCCAGCGCACGGGTCATGCCGGCGACGCCCGCTTTGGCTGCCGCGTAATTGGCTTGCCCGGCATTGCCGGAAGCACCGACCACCGAGGTGATGCTGATGATGCGGCCATAGCGCTGCTTCATCATGGTCCGCATGACGGCGCGACTCATGCGAAACACGGCCTTGAGATTGGTGTCGAGCACGGCATCCCAGTCGTCGTCTTTCAGGCGCATGGCCAGCATGTCGCGCGTGATGCCGGCGTTGTTGACCAGCAC
>JABMMH010000157.1 GCA_013205645.1 Polaromonas sp.
CCTGCAGGTCGAGCACCCGGTGACCGAATGCATCACCGGCTTGGATTTGGTTGAGCTGATGATTCGCGTGGCGGCTGGTGAAAAGTTGTCCTTGACGCAAGCCGAGGTCAAGCGCGACGGTTGGGCGATGGAGTGCCGCATCAACGCTGAAGATCCTTTTCGCAACTTTCTGCCCAGTACCGGCCGGCTGGTGCGTTTTCAGCCGCCTGCGCAAACCATGTTTGCGGCTGACATGTCGCAGTTGCAAGGCGTGCGGGTGGACACCGGCGTGCAAGACGGTGGTGAGATCCCGATGCATTACGACTCAATGATCGCCAAGCTCATCGTTCACGGTAAAGACCGCTTAGACGCCATTGCAAAGATGCGCGAAGCGTTGAACGCGTTTGTGATTCGCGGCATCAGCAGCAATATTCCTTTTCAGGCCGCTTTGCTGGCGCACCCGAAATTTGTCGCGGGTGATTTCAACACCGGCTTCATCGCTGAGAACTACGGCCAAGGCTTTCGCCCTGAAGACGTGCCGCATGATGACCCGGACTTTTTGGTCGCCTTGGGCGCTTACGTCAATCGCCGGCTGTTGGGTCGGGCGGCTGGTATCAGCGGCCAAATGCCGGGCCACGGCCTCACCGTGAGTGAAGATTTTGTCGTCATCGGCATGGGCGATGCGGGCCTTCATTCTTCGCAGCCGGTGCGGGTGCGTGAGTACCAAGCGGTGTCAGGGTCGAGTGCGGTCGAGACCGGCGGTAAGACGTATGAATTCTGCAGTGCGTGGCATTTGGGTGGGGCACGCATGCGCGGTACGGTCAACGGCGAGCCTTTTGCAGCGCAAGTCGAGCGTGGTGTCGGTAAGAACCCACTGGCCGTGCGTTTGATCCACAACGGCACACGGCTTGATGCGCTGGTCTTGTCGCCACGCGCTGCTGAACTCTACAAGATGATGCCCTTCAAGGCGCCGCCTGACATGAGCCGCTACGTGCTGTCGCCCATGCCCGGCTTGCTGGTCGATGTGGCGGTGACCGTGGGTCAAAAAGTTCAAGCTGGTGAACGCATCGCCGTGATTGAAGCGATGAAGATGGAAAATGTGCTGTTTGCTATCGCTGATGGCGTGGTCGGCAAAGTGCTGGCAGCCAAGGGCGAGTCGCTGACCGTCGATCAGCCGATTGTTGAATTCGTTTAAATACAAAGGAATCACGATGACCTCGCTTGAATTTGAAATGCACTTGGCCGCAGAAGCTTACGGTGTGATCGTCAACGTCGACAAACCTGCGGGTTACAGCATGGGCACACACCAACACGCTTTCGATGCCTGCGCGCTCATCACTGCGGGCGAGATCACGCTGACTGTGGATGGTGTTGACACACGTTATGCCATTGGCGATATTTTCAGATTAAGCGCAGGCACGCCGCATTCAGAAAGCGCTGGTGCTGCGGGCGTGAGTTACCGAGCAGGACGTCGCGGCGGAGAAGCCGCATGATGCGTCCTTTCAAAGTGCTGGGTATCCAGCAAATTGCCATTGGCGGCCCCAGCAAAGCCAAATTACGCACGCTCTGGGTCGACATGCTCGGGCTTGAAGTCACAGGCAATTTCGTCAGCGAACGTGAGAACGTTGATGAAGATATTTGCACCATGGGTGTCGGCCCTTTCAAAGTTGAGGTTGACTTGATGCAACCGATTGATCCAGACAAAAAACCAGCCGTTCACACCACGCCGCTGAACCACGTCGGCTTGTGGATCGACGACTTGCCGCAAGCCGTGAGTTGGCTCACCGCGCAAGGCGTGCGTTTTGCACCTGGCGGCATTCGCCAAGGTGCGGCTGGTTTTGACATCTGTTTTTTGCACCCCAAGGCGAATGACGAATTCCCGATTGCAGGTGAGGGCGTTTTGGTGGAGCTGGTGCAAGCACCGCCTGAGGTGGTGAAGGCGTTTGCAGCGATGGCCGGAGCCGTCTGAGTTGGCCGTTCCCTGCACTGTGGGCACATTGAGTGACCATGAAAATTGACACGCTCACTGTTCATTTGGTGCTGGCCATCGCCGAGGAAGGCAGTATTTCTCGCGCTGCCGACAAGCTCAACCTCGCCGTTGCAGCGGCTTCCAAACGCGTGACAGACTTAGAAACGCAGCTGGGTACGAAGCTCTTCAAGCGCTTGCCGCATGGCGTCAAAGTCACGGAGTCCGGCGACAAGCTGTTGGCGCATATCAAGCAAATTGACAACCTGATCGACCGATTAGAGGGTGATGCGCAGGCTCTGAGCCAAGGCAGCGGTGGGAGCATCATGATCGGGGCGCCCAAATCGGTGGTGATCCAGTCGCTGGCCAAGGACATCTTTCGTATTCAGGAAAAATACCCTCAGATCACCTTGAAAATTCAGGAAGAAAACAGCCAAGTCATTCAGCAATTGTTGCGTGACAAAGTGATTGATATTGGCATCTACGAGAAAACCAGCGGGTTCTTGGACTTGGAGAAATTTGATTACCAGCATGACCGGTTGGTGCTGGTTTACAGCCGTCAACATTTTCAGTTTTCGGCTGAGCCTGTGAGCATCGACGAGATTTTGAATGCACCACTTGTGAGTTTAGGCAAAGGCTCGGCTGTTTTGTTTGCCGTGCAAAGAGCGCACAAAAGCCGCGGCCGCGTGTTTCGCAATAATTTCACGGTCAGCGGTTTCGACACCATGTTGGCCTTGGTACGGAACGGCCTTGGCATCGGCCTGATGCCCCCAGACATCTTCAACAGCTTTCACCCTGAAGCGGCACTCGGCTCGGCAGAAATCGAGGGCGACTGGCACCATCGCTCGTACGTTTTGTCATTTGTCGAAGGTCAAGCGCAGGAAAAAACTCTGCACGCTGTGGTGCAAGAACTGCTTGAGATGAAGAAGCCAATCTGAGTTTTTAGGTTTCGCAAAATACGAAACCAGGCATGCGTTTCACATCCTTGCGCGTCCCTTGTCCGTCGGCGACAGTAGCGTCACAACTACTGAGCAGGGGACAACATGAAACGTCGAAACTTTATAGCAGCCAGTGCGGCTGTTCTGACCACACCATGGGCTTTCGGGGCTGATCTGCCCAAAGGTCCGATCAGGATTCTTGTGGGCTGGGCGCCTGGTGGCGGGACCGATGTGTTTGCTCGCATCGTGGGCCAAAAGCTATCCGACTTGTGGGGTCGCCCGGTGATTGTTGAAAACAAACCAGGCGCTACCGGCGTGCTGGCGGCGGATTATTTCGCCAAGGGTAGGTTTAACGATGGTGTCACTTTGCTGATGGCCCACGTCAACACCCATGCCATTGCACCGCATATTTTCAAAAGCATCAGCTATGACCCGCTGAAGGATTTTTCGCCGATTGCCATGATCGGTGCGACGCCGCACATCTTGGTCACCAGCGCAAAGAACCCCTACGCATCGATCAAGGATGTCGTTGAGCTGTGCAAAAAGAACCCTGGAAAAATCAGCTTCGGTTCATCGGGAACTGGCTCTGTACAGCACCTGGCTTCGGAGATGTTCAACATGGCCGCCGGTGTGAAAACGATTCACATTCCCTACAAAGGCTCCGGCCCCATGCAGGCGGATTTAATCGGGGGGCAGATCGATTTCAGTTTCGACACCATGACGGCTGCGACCGCAATGGTCAAATCCAAAAAGCTGACTGGTATTGTGCAGACCCGTGTCAATCGAGCCAAAGGTTTTCCGGATTTGCCGACGATGGATGAGCAGGGATTCAAAGGCTTTGATGCCTCTAGCTGGTACGGATTGCTGGGGCCGAAGAGCATGCCAAGCGATTTAGCCCTCAAGATCAACGCCGACATCAACAAGGTGCTGGTCATGCCCGATGTGGTCGTGCGCTTTGACGGCTACGGTGTGGAAGATGGTGGTGGCTCGGTCGACAAATTCGCAAACTTCATGGCGGCGGAATACAAAAAATGGGGCGAAGTCGTGCGCGCCGCCAACATCGTCGAAGGGAGCTGAGATGGCCGCTAAACCAATGCCCTTGCCACTGCAAGGTATTCGCGTGCTCGATGTCAGCCAGGTCATGGCTGGGCCCTTTGCCTGCATGCTGCTGGCCGATTTGGGTGCCGACGTGATCAAGGTCGAGCCGCCCGAGGGCGACCAAACGCGCGGCGCCATGGGCTTCAAGATGAAGGGCCCGGACAGCATGGGCTTTTTGAACATGAATCGCAACAAGCGTTCACTGACCTTGGATCTGAAAACAGAAGAAGGCAAGAAGGTCTTTTTCGAGCTGGTCAAAACCGCCGATGTCATCGTCGAGAACTATCGCCCCGGCGTGGTTCAGCGCTTGGGCATTGACTACGAGAGTGTCCAAAAGATCAACCCGAAGATCGTCTACGCCAGCATTTCTGGCTTTGGGCAAAGTGGTCCTTGGGCCAGCCGTCCGGGTTTTGACCTGATGGCGCAGGCGATGTCCGGTGTGATGAGCGTGACCGGGTACAAGGGCGAGAAGCCGGTCAAGGCCGGTGTGCCGGTGGCTGACATTGGCTGCGCGTTGTTCGCTACCTATGGATTGTTGTCGGCTTATATCGGTGCTCAAAAAACAGGGCAAGGCCAGCACATTGACGCGTCTTTGTTCGACTCGGTCATGGCGTTTTCTATTTGGGACATGTCCGAGTACTGGGGCACTGGCGTGCCGCCTGCACCGCTGGGCACCAGCAACAAAATGAGCGCACCCTACCAAGCCGTGAAGGCGCGCGATGATTATTTCGTCATGGGCGCGACCAATCAAAAGCTCTGGGCCAAGCTGTGCACCTTGCTGGCGCGGCCTGATCTGCTCAAACACGCTAGCTATGAAACGGTCTCGCTGCGCTTGAAGAACCGCGAAGCTTTGATTGAGGAGCTCGAGCTTGAGTTCGCGAAAAAAGACAGCGCGGCTTGGGTGGACGCCATGCTGGAGGCCGGTATTCCTGCCGGCCCGATCTTGACCTACCCAGAAGCCTTTGAGGGCGAGCACGGCACGCACCGACGCATGTGCATTGAGATCGACCACCCGATCGAAGGCAAGGTGAAGAACATCGGCTTCCCGGTCAAGATGCTGGGCACGCCGCAGCAGGTTCGACGCCATCCGCCTCTTCTGGGGGAACACAATGCAGAAATCTTGGCCGAACTGGAGGCGTTGAAGTCATGAGCGATCTAGTCCACCTGTCGGTCACAGAAGGCATTGCCCACATCCTGATTCAGCGACCCGAGCGGCACAACGCCATGACGCTGCCGATGTACGACCGTCTGCTGGCGTTGCTAGATGAGTGCGCTGCCAACCCAGAGGTTCAAGCCATGGTGTTTCGGGGTACGGGGGGCCGGTCCTTTATTTCGGGGACCGACATTCAGCATTTTGCAAATTTCAGCCAAGGCAGTGAAGGCGTGGAGTACGAAGCCTTTGTGGAAAAAGTGATTGACGCTATTGAGAGGGTGCGTGTGCCCACGGTCGCCGCGATCGACGGCTGGGCGGTTGGTGGCGGATTGGCGATAGCAACCGCGTGCGACTTTCGGGTCTGTAGCCACGGCGCGCGCTTTGGTGCACCGATTGCCAAGACCCTGTCCAATACACTGTCATCTAAAAACATTGCTCGCTTGTTGGCGGCCTTTGGCGTGCCGCGGGTCAAGCGCATGTTGATGCTGGCCGAATACATCGATGTGCATGAGGCGACTGACTGCGGCTTTGTCTACAGCGCCTGCGCGCCTGACGAACTGGAGGCTTCGGCTCAAAGCTTGGCGCTGAGGCTGGCGAGTTTGTCTCGGGTGACGCAGCACAGCGTCAAAGAGAGTGTTCGGCGTATCGTCGTCGAACAAAGCCATGCAGACCAAGACTTGATCGAAGCGGTGTACGCCAGCGCGGAATTCAAGGCGGGTGTCGCCTCGTTTCTCAAGACCTGACACATCGTTTTACTTGTGAGCTCAGTCAGGCAGGCGGCACAATGGCAGATTGATACCTGTCATTTATTGAATTCGATTGGAGCTCACACACATGGATTTGTCCCGTTTCCCCCGCCGCCGTTATACCGTTGGCGCTACGCCGCTGGAGTTCCTGCCGAATTTCACACGCGCCTTGTCCGAGCTTTGCCCTGATGGGCAAGGCCCACAAATCTGGATCAAACGCGATGACATGCTGGGCTTGACGCCCGGTGGCAACAAGACGCGCAAACTAGAATTTTTGGCAGCTGACGCCATGGCGCAAGGCGCTGATACTTTGATCACATGCGGTGCGCCGCAGTCGAATCACTGCCGCGCTACCTTGTCGTCGGCCATCAAAGAAAACATGAAGTGCCGCTTCGTCATCGAAGAGCGTGTGCCTGGTAGCTACCACGCCGACGCCAGCGGCAACAATTTTCTGTTTCGCCTGATGGGTGTGGAGTCCGTCACCGTGGTGCCGGCCGGCACCAACATGCTGCTGGCCATGCAGCAGGTCGCTGCCGAGCTGACCGCTCAAGGCCGCAAGGGTTATATCGTGCCGGGTGGCGGTTCCAACGCGATTGGTGGCTTGGGTTATGTGGCTTGCGCGCAAGAGTTGCAGCAGCAGTTTTTTGAGCAAGGCGTGCAGATCGACAAAGTCGTGGTGGGCTCAGGCAGTTCTGGCACGCACGGCGGTTTGCTGGCAGGTTTTCTGGGCAACAACATCCAGATTCCGATCATCGGCATTGGTGTCAGCCGCGACCCGGTCGACCAAGATCCGCTGGTGCACAAAGAAGCCCAAGCCGTGGCTGATTTGCTCGGGTTGAACATGACCATCCCGCGTGAGGCCGTGTTGAGTTTTGGCGATTGGTGGCGACCTAAATATTCCGTGCCGAACGCGGCCATGGTCGAAGCCGTGCAAATGCTGGCCCGCACCGAAGCGATTTTGCTGGACCCGGTGTACACCGGGAAAATCATGGCCGGCTTGATTGGCTTGGCCCGCAAAGGCTACTTCAAGCCTGACGAAAAAGTGCTGTTCATTCACACCGGTGGTGCGCCTTCACTGCACGCGTTTGAGCCTGTGGTGTTGGGCCTGACTGAGTTGCCTGCGCTCTAGTCTGAGTCGGCTGCGTGGCGTCGGGCTCTGGCCCGCGCCAGCGCCGCTTCAATCACCGCGCGTTTGGCGTCCAGCACGGCGCGGTCGGTGTGCTTGGAGTGGGCGGCGACATCCGCCAAGGCCTCTTGTGCTTTTTTTACCAAGCGATCGGCTTGTACCCGTGTGTCCCGCACTAGTTTGATCTGGTGAAACGCATAACGACTGCGCGCGTCTTCGGCTTGCGTGGGCGACCACGCATTCCAGCCGGTCTCCAGTGCAGTCACATTGACCAAGCTGATGCAATCCACCGGGCAGACGGGAATGCACAGTTCGCAGCCGGTGCAGTGTTTTTCGATCACGCTGTGCATCAGCTTGTTGCTGCCGAGGATGGCATCTGTCGGGCAAACCGGCAGACACAAAGTGCAGCCAATGCACCAAGCTTCGTCAATCACTGCGACATGGCGCGGTCCTTCGTGGCCGTGCTCGGCATCGAGGGCGGTCACCGGCTGGCCGGTCAACGCCGCCAGTCGCCGCACACCTTCATCGCCGCCGGGTGGGCAGCGATTGATGGCGGCGTCTTCTGTGGCGATGGCTTGCGCATAAGCTGCGCAGTCCGGATAGCCACAGCGCGTGCACTGGGTTTGCGGCAGCAGGGCGTTGATGCGTTCGGTCAGACTCAGCAAGTTAAACCTGACCTCTTTTGAGCGGTTTTTATTTGCGGTCTGTGGTCTTTTTGACCGCAGTCGCAGGACGCGTTTTTGCCGCAGCCAGAGAGACCGACGGCTTGCGCTTGACTGGCGCGCTGACGACAGTTTCGGACGAACTGGCTGGGCCGGCCTTTTTGTTGTGGGCCAAAATGAAGCTCTTCACGGCTGGGTAGGTGGTCTCGCGCCAGCGACGGCCGCTGAAAATGCCGTAGTGACCCGCACCTTTGACTTCAAGGTGTTTTTGGTTTTGTTTTGGAATGCCCGAGCACAGTCCGTGGGCAGCTTCGGTTTGTCCTGAGCCGGAGATGTCGTCCAGTTCGCCTTCAATGGTGAGCTGAGCGGTGGTGGTGATGTCTTGTGGCCGCACGCGCTCAGGAACGCCTTGTTCGTTGCGCACGTCCCAAGTGCCATGGACCAGTTTGAAATCCTGAAACACCGTCTTGATGGTGTCCAGGTAGTAATCGGCGTCCATGTCGAGAACTGCGTTGTACTCGTCGTAAAACTTGTGGTGCGCTTCGACGCTGGCGTCATCGCCTTTCAGCAAATCTTTGAAGTAGTCGTAATGGCTGCTGGCATGACGGTCCGGGTTCATAGCGACGAAACCCGTGTGCTGTAAAAAGCCAGGGTAAACACGCCGGCCAGCGCCCGGAAAATTGCTCGGCACGCGGTAGATCACATTGTTCTCAAACCAGCTGTAGTCTTTGGTCGTGGCCAGGTTGTTGACGGCAGTGGGCGACTTGCGTGCATCGATCGGGCCGCCCATCATGGTCATGCTCAGCGGCGTGGTTTCACCGCGCGAAGCCATCAGAGAAATGGCGGCGAGCACTGGCACAGTCGGTTGGCAGACGCTGATGACGTGGCAATTGCCGTAAGCACCCTGCAGGTGGCGAATGAATTCCTGCACGTAATTGACGTAGTCGTCTAAGGCGAAGCTGCCTTCAGCCAGCGGCACGATGCGTGCGTTTTTCCAGTCGGTGATGTAAACCTTGTGGTCTTTCAACATGGTCTTGACTGTGTCGCGCAACAGCGTGGCGTAGTGGCCCGACAATGGCGCCACGATCAACACCACGGGCTGGCCTTTGAGTTTGGTCAAGGTGGCCGGGTCATCGGTGAAGCGCTTGAAGCGGCGCAGTTCGCAAAACGGCTTGTCCAGCTCAACACGCTCGTGAATCGCGACACTGGTGCCGTCAACGTCAACTGTGGTCAGGTTGAAACTTGGTTTCTCGTAATCTTTGCCCAAGCGGTAAATCAGGCTGTAGCCTGCCGAGACACGCTGCGCAAATGGATTTTGGCCGATCGGCGTCATCGGATTGCTGAAGAGCTTGGCTGCCGCCTGCGCGAAATCGACGAAAGGCTCCATCATTGTGCGTTGCGTTTCATAGACTTGGTAAAGCATGGCGTAGTCCCTTTTCGGTGTGACGACTGGTAATGTTGCAGTGCAATATACCAGTAGCTGAGCATCTTTGTAGGAGAGTAAACACTAATTTGGTGCGGTCTAAGGGTATGGTTGTCAAGCTGCCGAAAGCTTTGCGCAGCCTGAAAAATGTCAAGTTTCAAAGGAATCAAGAGATATGGCCACCCGCCTCAGCAGTCTGTCGACGCTCCAGTTCGAAAAGTTAAAACAAACAGATCAGTTTCCCGTCTTGTTCGTCGGCCATGGCAGCCCGATGAACGCGGTGACGGACAACGAGTACCGGCGCAGCTGGCAAGCGCTGGGCGCGCGTTTTGGCTCCGATTGGCCGATGCCACAGCTGATTTTGTGCATTTCTGCGCACTGGCTGACCGAGGGCTGGTGGCTGACCGCCATGGCGCAGCCCAAGACCATTCACGACTTTGGCGGTTTCCCGCAAGAATTGTTTGACCAGCAATACCCGGCGCCGGGTGCGCCCGAAGCGGCGTCTGAAATCAGCCGGGCGGTGCGTCAGCGCATGTCTTTGCCTTTGGGTTTGGACACCAGTTGGGGACTCGACCATGGTGCGTGGTCAGTCCTCAAACCGATGTTCCCGAAGGCTGATGTGCCTGTGGTGCAACTCAGCATGGACTACAGCCGTGCGCCCAGCGACCACTATGCGCTGGCGCGTCAGCTCAAGGCCTTGCGCCGGCGTGGCGTGCTGATTGTGGCCAGCGGCAATGTGGTGCACAACCTGCAGCAAGCAC
>JABMMH010000158.1 GCA_013205645.1 Polaromonas sp.
CAAAACCATGGAAAAACCAAAAATCACCCACAAAATGGTGCGGCGGATGTCGTTCATGACGGCGTCTTTTCAGAAGGAGAGGAAGTCACTGGGGTGACAAGTCGGGAAAATAGTAAGGCGTCGCGGACCGGTGGCACCGGGTCGTGACCACCATCACACCACGGCTGGCAACGCGCCAGTCGGCGCAGCGTCAAAACGCTACCCCGTGCAGCGCCATGCAGCTGCAAAGCCTGCAGGCTGTAGAGAGAACAAGTCGGCTCGAACCGACAAGCCGAGCCTAGCCACGGGCTGAGCAACAGCCGATAGCCTTTGACAATGATGATAAGCACTTGCTGGGAAAATTTACCCAGCGCACGCAACCAGGCGAGCGTCATGGAGCAACCGCTCCGGCCTGCAGCAATGACAGAAGCTCTCCACGTACAGCCAAACGAAGCTGGAGCGATGTCGCGCTGACAAACTCCACACGCGAAAAATCACGCCGCAGCCGCACCACAAAGGCGGCCTGTGGATATATGTCTTGGAAATCGGCGCTCACGGCGTAAATTTGCCTTTTGATGGCGTTGCGCGTCACGGCGCGTCGGGCCCAGCGTTTGGGAACCATCGCGCCCAACCAGAGTTCCTTTGAAGGAAACAGCGGTCGCTGGTTCACCGCGCAGTCACGCGATTTCGAGGCAACAGCATCCAGCGAGTTACGGTGCAACGCAAAATGCGTCGTCTTGGCAACGATCGCCCCGGCCAGCACGGCTTGGAACTGCGGTCGTGTCTGAAGCCGCTGCACGAGGGCCAAGCGTCTGCTCAGGAGTTACCAGGCTGCAAAAGCAGACGGCGCTCGCTGACTTAGACTGCCAGGCGCTTGCGGCCCTTGGCGCGGCGGGCTGCAATCACGGCGCGGCCGCCGCGCGTCTTCATGCGCGTCAGGAAACCATGCGTACGGGCGCGCTTGACTTTGGAGGGTTGGTATGTGCGTTTCATGATGCGTCCTACGTGCCGGTTAGCTACAAGTTAAAGTGAGAAGCTTCCCTGGGGTCAATCCAACCGATTCGGTGGCCGTGCAGCGCAGACCTTTACGGCCCCACTGTAATCCGGCTCGCAGCAAGTTCTGCCGCGTAGCTACCGGGGCAGCCGACACAGGCGGAAAACTTGACAAGAGAGTTTTCAGGCGGCACGCGGCCGCTGCGGATCAGGGAAACCCATGATTGTCGCAGATTTCCCGGCGTTGGCAATATGGATCTTGACCATGCACGCGCGTGAAGGCTTGTCAGGTCCCACACCCCCCTTACGGAACATGGCCGCAAGGGCCGGAAAATAGGTGAAACCCGAAGTAATTTTTTTGTGGATAACTAACCCGGCCACGTACAATTGTGGGTGCCCAAATTTAAAATATCCACAAGCAGCTCAACGCTGCATTGCTTCTTCAAGCGCTGCTAAAAATTCATGAGTGATGGATCTCTTAGCAGCCCGGGTCAGGGTTTATGGCAAAGTTGCGTGGACCAGCTGGCCCAGGAACTACCCGAGCAACAATTCAACACCTGGATTCGCCCACTGGTTGTCGACGTAGCTCAGGACTTGTCCAAAGCGACCATCCAGGTCGGCAATCGATTCAAGCTCGACTGGATCCGGGCGCAATACGCCGGTCGCATTTCTGCCTTGCTGGAAAAATTTTCCGGCCAGAAAATACCACTTGAGTTAGCACTTGCTATCAGAGAAGCTCAAGTCAAGTCGCCGGCGATGGTCAGAGGCTTTGAAAGTTTCGGCGCTATTGAGCCGGCCGCCATCGGTGTGCCCGAGGACTTGGCCGGTACCCCTTTCAAGAATCGTCTCAACACCGCACTGACCTTTGACACCCTGATCGAAGGCACCGCCAACCGCATGGGTCGCGCCGCCGCACTTCATGTCGCCAGCAGTCTGGGACAACTGTACAACCCGCTTTTCATCTATGGGGGCGTCGGCCTTGGAAAAACGCATCTGATGCATGCGATCGGCAACAAGTTGCTTGGCGACAACCTGGCAGCCAAAGTTTTATACATCCATGCTGAACAGTTCGTGTCGGATGTGGTCAAAGCCTATCAACGCAAGACGTTTGACGAGTTCAAGGAGCGCTACCACTCGCTTGACCTGCTGCTGATCGATGACGTGCAGTTCTTCGCCAACAAGGACCGCACCCAGGAAGAATTTTTCAATGCCTTCGAAGCGCTGTTGACAAAAAAGTCGCACATCGTGATGACCAGCGACACCTATCCCAAGGGCCTGACGGACATTCACGAGCGCCTGGTGTCGCGTTTTGATTCGGGCCTGACCGTTTCCATAGAACCACCCGAGCTGGAAATGCGCGTTGCCATCCTGATTCGTAAGGCGGAAGCCGAGGGAACCATCATGCCCGAGGAAGTTGCGTTTTTTGTGGCCAAGAACGTTCGCTCCAACGTGCGTGAACTGGAAGGTGCTTTGCGAAAAATTCTGGCTTATTCACGCTTTAACCTGAAAGAAATCTCGATTCAGCTGGCGCGTGAGGCCCTGCGAGACCTGCTGTCCATACAGAACAGGCAAATCTCTGTCGAGAACATCCAGAAGACGGTGGCCGACTATTACAAGATCAAGGTCGCTGACATGTATTCGAAAAAGCGACCAGCCAGTATTGCCCGGCCGCGGCAGATCGCCATGTACCTGGCCAAGGAACTGACCCAGAAGAGTCTTCCCGAGATCGGTGAGCTGTTTGGTGGCCGTGACCACACCACCGTGCTCCACGCCGTGCGCAAGATGTCTGCAGAGCGCCAGCAGATGACCGAGCTCAATCAACAGCTGCATGTGCTCGAACAAACATTGAAAGGTTGACGTGAACACTCAACGCTCTGCTATTTCCAGCCCCAAAACGATGTCAGATACGTCCATAGCAACTATGGGGACAACTTTTGAACAACTACCTACTTATCCACAGATGTCGCCCACCAACGAAAGTTGTTCATGTTTTCGGTGTCACTTCACCGGTCACAGAACACAAGGTTAAACAAGCGCCAAGTACTTGATAGAAAAGGGGAAAATGCGGCTATCCACAGAAACCGCCCGCCCTTATCTACTACTACTAATTTGAATTAAAGAATTAAAGATAAATACAAAGAGGAACTTATGATCGTTCTGAAAGCCACCCAGGATAAAGTTTTGTCGGTTTTGCAATCGGTTGCGGGCATCGTTGAGCGCCGGCACACATTGCCGATTTTGGCCAACGTGCTGATCCGTAAAACCGGCTCGCAGTTGCAACTCACCACCAGCGACCTTGAAATCCAGATTCGCACGACGGCCGAACTCGATGGCGACGACGGCAATTTCACGACCACGGTGGGTGCGCGCAAGCTGATCGACATCCTGCGTTCGATGCCCTCTGATCAGACCGTGTCGCTCGAATCGGCGCAGAGCAAGCTGATTCTCAAAGGCGGGAAAAGCCGCTTCACGCTGCAGACCTTGCCGGCCGAGGACTTTCCGCTGGTGCAGGAAGCAGCCAGCTTTGGGCCGGCTTTTTCGGTGCCGCAAAAGGTGCTCAAGGATCTGCTGAACCAAGTGTCGTTTGCGATGGCAGTGCATGACATCCGCTACTACCTCAACGGGATCCTGTTTGTTGCCGAAGGCAAGCAGCTCAGCCTGGTCGCGACCGATGGCCACCGTTTGGCTTTTTCGTCGGCCCTGCTCGATGTCGAAGTGCCCAAACAGGAAGTGATTCTGCCGCGCAAGACAGTGCTGGAAATGCAGCGCCTGCTGAGCGACAAAGAGGGCGCGATTGAGATGCAGTTTGCTGGTAACCAGGCCAAGTTCAGCTTCGAGGGCATGGAGTTTGTGACCAAGCTCGTCGAGGGAAAATTTCCCGACTACAACCGCGTGATTCCAAAAAATCACAAAAACATCATCACGTTGGGACGGGCACCCCTGCTGGCCAGTCTGCAACGCACAGCTATTCTCACGAGCGAAAAATTCAAAGGTGTCAGGCTTAATATCGAGCCCGGCACCCTGCGGGTGGCATCCAACAATGCCGAGCAGGAAGAAGCAGTTGACGAGCTTGACATCGACTACGGCGGCGACGCGATCGAGATCGGCTTCAACGTCACCTACCTGATAGACGCGCTGGCCAACATGAACCAGGACATGGTGAAGATTGAACTGGCCGACTCCAACAGTTCGGCGCTGCTGACCATTCCCGATGACGCCGCCTTCAAATACGTGGTCATGCCGATGCGCATTTAAGCGCGCGACCCACCCGAATTACGTACAGACCCGCGCGCTTCAGCGGGTATGGTCATTCAAGAGATTGTGAAAAGCTGGACATGACTGAAGAAAACAAACCCAACGAAGTTGATGCCGTGAATGTCAGCGGGGCAAATGGCGAGGGTGCAAGTGCAGAAAGCTCCAACTTTCAGCCCAAGATCGATACCAACCAGGCGGGCGCTTCAGAAGCGTACGGCGAGGGCTCGATCCAGATCCTTGAAGGCCTGGAAGCGGTGCGTAAACGCCCTGGCATGTACATCGGCGACACGTCGGATGGCACCGGTTTGCACCATCTTGTGTTCGAAGTGGTTGACAACTCGATCGATGAATCGCTGGCCGGTCATTGCGATGACATCGTGGTCACCATCCACACCGACAACTCGGTCAGCGTGGTGGACAACGGACGAGGCATTCCGACCGGCATCAAGATGGACGACAAGCACGAACCTAAGCGTTCTGCTGCCGAAATCGCCCTGACCGAGTTG
>JABMMH010000159.1 GCA_013205645.1 Polaromonas sp.
GCCAAGTCCTTGACGCGGTCTGCGTGCGCGGCATGCGGCGCCAGCGCTGCAGCCAGCGTCAGAGCACCAAGCAAGCCGTGCAGCCAAGACGAAAGCGATTTGTTGATCATGAGGTCAGACGATTCGGACAGTTAAGACTGTTCAGTGGTTCAAAAAGGCCAGAACTTGAGCAGTGCACTGGTACCCCAGCCGGCACGTGTGGCAGCCGCCAAGTCACCGGTGCCGCGGTAAGTGATTTGTGCATTGGCCAATCGGCGCGACTGAACCATGTTGTTGGGCGAGATGTCTTCGGGGCGAATCATGCCGGCAACCTGAATAATTTCAGTGCCTTCAGACAGCGCCAGTTGTTTTTCGCCGCGCAACACAAGGTTGCCATTCGGCAGCACGTCAATAACAGAGACCGAGACCGAACCCACTAAGCTGGCTTTTTGGTCGGCTGTGCCAACGCCCGTGCTGGCTGTGTTGCCACCGTCGAGTTTGGGCGCGCCTAGCAAGCCGCCCATCTTGGCGGCCGAGGCCAACAAGCCGCCCGGCATGACGTTGTTGCTGGATTCACGGCTGACATTGTTGTTTTGCGTACGGGCGGCCTGCGTGGATTCGTTGAGCACCACGGTCAGCACGTCACCAACCTGAAAGTTACGGCTGCGACCAAACCAGTTGTCACTGACACGGCTGACGTATATACCGCCGGTGGCTTGTCGGGCGCGTTCGGTTTGCACGGGATAGACAGGCGCAAACTCGGGCGAATGGGCCAGCGGCTGCGGCGGCAACACAGAACAAGCGCCCAGCAACAGCAAGGGCAGCGCGGACAAAAGGAGGCGGTACATGGCATTCATCCCGGCGTTCGTCACATGTTGTTGTTGAGGAAGCGCAACATGCCGTCGACCGCAGAGATGGCTTTCGAGTTGATCTCGTAAGCGCGCTGGGTCTCAATCATGTTGACCATTTCTTCAACGACGTTGACGTTGGACGCCTCAAGCGAGCCTTGCATCAAGGTACCTGCGCCGTTCAGCCCTGGCTGCAGCACTTGGGGTGCGCCACTGGCCGGGGTTTCCTTCAGCTGGTTTTGGCCCATCGATTGCAGACCGCTCGGATTCACAAAGCGGGCCAACTGCACCTGGCCAATGACTTGTGAACCGCCTGCAGCGAGTTCAATCGACACGGTGCCGTCGCGACCCACGGTCACGCTGGACGCGGTGTTGGGAATGGTGATGGCTGGCTGCAGCAAAGCGCCGCTGGAGTTCACCAGCTGGCCGGTCGCCGACAACTTGAAGCCGCCGTCACGGGTGTAGGCGATGGTGCCGTCTGCTTTGGCAATTTGAAAGTAACCTTCACCCGCAATCGCCATGTCAAGTGGATTTTGCGTGTTGATGAGCGCGCCCTGCATGTGCAGCTTTTCGGTTGCGATCACACGCACGCCGGTGCCGAGCATCATGCCGGTCGGTGCTTGGGCGTTGGCTCCGGTTTGACCGCCTGCTTGCCGAATGTTTTGGTAAAGCATGTCTTCGAACACGGCGCGGTCGCGCTTGAAGCCCGTGGTGTTCACGTTGGCCAAGTTGTTCGAGATCACGTTCATGCGTGTCTGTTGCGCGTCTAGGCCTGTTTTGGCCACCCACATTGATGCATCCATCTCAGCTCCTTCTGTCGTTTGTTGCGTTCAGGCTGTTCATTGCGTTAGCCTAGTTTCATCATGGTGGCGCCCGACTCGTCGATGGTCTTGCTCTCTTTGATGTTGCGCACTTGGTGCTCAAAGGAGCGGCTCTGGTCCATCAACTTGACCATGACTTCCATGGCGTTGACATTGCTGCCCTCCAGCGCGCGGGCTGTCAGTGAAGGGATGACGGGGCCGTCGACGATGTCTGCGCCGAGTTTTCCGACAGGACCAAACAAACCATCTTGGCGACGCTCTAATGGCGTGGTGCTGGCATCGCGCATCAACATGCGATCAATCAACACTGACTGCACCACCCCGGCCTGTGCTCGGTCAATGGCATAGACCGAACCATCGGCGTTGATAGACACCTCTAAGCCAGGCGGAATGGTGATGGCACCACCGCCCTGCCCGCGCACCACATGACGTGCGCTGTTTTCTAAGACGCCGGCTGTGTTGACGCGCAAATCGCCACGGCGGGTAAAGGCCAGTTCACCATTGGCCGCAGTCACGCCAAGCACAGTGCTGTCGTTCATGGCCACATCGGTGGGGTTGCCCGTGACCATGATCGCGCCACCCTCAAGCTTCACCACATCGGCCGACACTGACTGCGGTTGCAGGCGCGAGGTGAAGCCAGAACCGTCTACCTTGACGGCATTCATCGCCACTTCGTAGCTGCGTTTGAAACCAATGGTGGTCACATTCGCCAGCTCGTTGACGGTCATCTGGCGCGTCAGGCGCTGCTCGTTGATCGCGGCGGCGGCGTTAAAGGCTAGGCGGTCCATGTTTACTCAGGTGTTGGGTTGGTCAGGGCTTATCAACCGCGGATGTTGATGATCGCCTGGGTCATGGTGGTGCTGGTCTCAATGGCTTTAGCATTGGCCTGGAAGTTACGTTGAGCGGTGATCAGGTCAACCAACTCAGCGGTCAAGTCAACGTTGGAGCGCTCAGTCGCACCGGCGCGGATGGTGCCGAAACCAGCGCCACCAGCCGTACCGAGAATCGCGTTACCGGATGCTGCTGAAGACAGAAAGCTGGAGTCACCTACCTGACGCAAACCGGTCGGGTTGGAGAAGTTCACCAGCAGAATTTTGGCCAGAGACTTTTGCGTGCCGTTGGAATAGCTGGCACTGACCAGACCATCGACACCAATCGTCACACCGACCAAGTCACCTTCAGGCGCGCCGTCTTGCGACTGCGACAACACCGCAAAGGGCGAGGTGTACTGGGTTGACTTCGAGTAATCGATGTTGATGGTCAGCGCGCCCTTACCGTCTTCCAAAAAGACGGTATCGAGTTGCGAGCCGGACAGTGGCGAGACCAGGTTGCCACCGGTGTCAAACGTGAGTTCGCCTTTGTCCAGGTAAATGGGTGTCCATGCCGCCAGGCTTTTGTAACCGTCACCGTTGGTGGTTTCCCTGCCGAACTCGTCGATATAAACGAGCTTGCCGCTGTTGTCCTTGAACTGCGTGGGCTGAATCCAGCTGGAGGTTTTGCCCAGACCAGACAAACTTTCTTCGAGACCCCAAGGACCGTTGCCAGACACCTTGATGAAGGAGGTCGAGGTGGTGGTGGATGTCGTGAAGCTGAACCGATCGGTTGTCGCGTCGAAATCAACCTTCACGCCGTTGACCGTTTTGCCGCTGGCATCGGCCAACAAATTGATTTGGTTCTGCAGTTCTTTTTTGAACCTGTCCAAGGAATAATCCGCACCCACCGGGATCGTCACGGTGCCGCGAACATCGTCAACCGTCACGAGGAAGGTGTTGTTCTCGTTGGTGACCGAGAAATTGTTGTTCAGGTTGATGGTGGGTGCCGTGCCGTAAGCCACGGCAGGCTCGGATGCGGTACCGCGCAGCGCAAGATCTGAAGCGACAACCACCTCTTTCTTCAGACCAAAAATACTCAAGGCCAGGGGGTTAATGCCCGCATCGTCTGTTTCATCACCGTCGTTGTCGATGGGCGTGATAGAGATCGTCGATTGGTCACCGGTGGTGCCAGACGAAAAAGTAAAGCTTTTGTCACCGGTGTTGTAGCTCACCTGCATGCCGAAACGCTGGTCTGCGAGAGGGCGCA
>JABMMH010000160.1 GCA_013205645.1 Polaromonas sp.
CCTGGTGGTTAACTGAAGTGCACAGCGACTTGGGGTAAGCGCCGTAGCCCTGCGGCTGGTAACCTAGGGTGGCCGGAATAGTTTTTTGCACCTGCGTCATGTAGTCATGCGCCAGGCGGTCGATTTCGTTGGTGGTGATGCCCGGCTTGACGAAAGGGGTCAGGTAATCCAGCACCTCGGATGCCAGTTTGCCGGCCACGCGCATGCCTTCGATCCCGGCGGCGTCTTTGTAGGTAGTACTCATGGCCGGCATTATCCCACCAGCTTCATGGCTGCGTACGGCCTGGCCAGATACCCGGCCTCGGCGGACAGACGGGCTGATAAAATCAAATTTCTCCGCGCAGTGCTGCCTGAATTCATGGCTGGAGCGGCCCCCAACCCAGGATTCAGCATCAGGCTGCTCCGACAACCACAAAGCCATTGCCACCGTGACCCTGCAATTGACGACTTTTGAGGGCGAACCCCGGGGTATCAACGCCCTCAGCGAGTTTCGCGCCCGGCAGCTTCTACCTAGACTGCAAGCAATTTCAGACAAGATCAGCGGTGTCAGTGCCCGTTTCGTGCATCTGGTGGCCACCGAAGCGCCACTTGACGACACACTGGAGGTCCAGTTGGAGGCGCTGCTCAATTACGGCGAGCCCTCTCGCCAGTGGCCGGCGAATCCTGCAAGTGCTACTTTTTTCATCGTCTCCCCCCGTCTCGGAACGGTATCGCCTTGGGCTTCCAAGGCCACGGACATCGCCCACAGTTGCGGCTTGGCGGTCAAGCGCATCGAACGCCTCACCGAATACTGCCTTTCGATCAAGTCTGGCCTGCTGGGTAAAACCTATTTGAGCGTGCACCAGCGGGAGGACATCATTGCCTTGCTGCACGACCGCATGACTGAAAGTGTCATGACCGACCGGGCGCAAGCCGCTTCGCTGTTTGCTGAGCTGCAGGCCGCACCGCTGCAGTCGATTGACGTGCAGGGTGGCGGCAAGGCCGCGCTGGAGGCCGCCAACATCGAGTTTGGCTTGGCCTTGGCCGCTGACGAAATCGAATACTTGGTGCAAGCTTTCACGCAGCTTCAGCGCAACCCGACGGATGTCGAGTTGATGATGTTCGCGCAGGCCAACAGCGAGCATTGCCGTCACAAAATTTTCAACGCTGAGTTCACGATTGACGGCGTGCCGCAAGACAAGAGTCTGTTTGGCATGATCCGCAACACCGAGCAGCTGAACCCGCAGCACACGGTGGTGGCTTATTCTGACAACGCTTCGGTGATGGAGGGCGGCAAGGTTCAGCGTTTTTATGCGCAATCTGGCTCGCCTCAAGCTGCGAAAGCGTCTGCGCTCCAGCCCTACGCCGCGCATGAAGACGTCTTGACGCATGTGCTGATGAAAGTCGAAACGCACAACCACCCAACCGCGATTTCCCCGTTCCCTGGCGCCTCGACGGGCGCGGGCGGCGAGATTCGCGACGAAGGCGCTACCGGCCGTGGTTCCAAGCCCAAAGCCGGCCTGACAGGTTTTACCGTGTCCCGGCTGTTTGACACCGCGTTCGGCAAGCCAGACCACATCGCCAGCGCCTTGCAAATCATGACCGAAGGCCCACTCGGTGGCGCAGCGTTCAACAACGAATTTGGCCGGCCGAACTTGGCCGGTTACTTCCGCGAATACGAGCAAACCGTCAACGACCAGCGCTGGGGTTACCACAAGCCGATCATGATTGCCGGCGGTCTCGGCACGATTGACGCGGGCCTGACCAAGAAAATATTGTTCCCAGCCGGCACGCTGCTGATCCAGCTGGGCGGTCCCGGCATGCGCATCGGCATGGGTGGCAGCGCGGCCAGCTCCATGGCCAGCGGAACGAACGCTGCCGCACTGGATTTCGACTCCGTGCAACGTGGCAACCCTGAGATTGAACGGCGCGCGCAAGAGGTCATCAACCAGTGCGCGCAACTCGGTGCAGCCAATCCTATTTTGGCGATTCATGATGTTGGCGCGGGCGGTTTGTCGAACGCCTTTCCAGAGCTTGTGAACGACGCTGGCCGTGGCGCACGCTTTGACCTGCGCGCTGTGCCGCTGGAAGAAAGCGGCTTGAGTGCCAAAGAAATCTGGAGCAACGAAAGCCAAGAGCGCTATGTGATGGCGATTGCGCCAGAGTCGCTGCCGCAGTTCAAAGACTTCTGCGAGCGTGAGCGTTGCCCGTTCGCTGTGGTGGGTGTGGCGACGGAAGAAAAAGACCTGGTTCTGTTTGACAACGAAGCGTCAGGCGTGGGGGACACATCACCTGTTCAGATGCCCATGAATGTGTTGCTTGGCAAACCGCCGAAGATGCACCGCGATGTGCAGAGTCTTCCCCTCGCCGTGAAGCCTCTTGACTTGACCGGCGTCGATTTACAAAAAAGCGTGATCGATGTGCTGAGTCACCCATCCGTGGCTTCCAAACGCTTTCTCATCACCATTGGCGACCGCACCGTGGGCGGTCTCACGCACCGCGACCAAATGGTCGGTCCGTGGCAAGTGCCGGTCGCAGACTGCGCAGTGACCTTGGCCGACTACCAGGGCTTTGCCGGCGAGGCCATGAGCATGGGCGAGCGCACGCCGCTGGCCACCACCAATGCTGCAGCATCGGGCCGTATGGCGGTGGCTGAAGCCATCACCAACTTGTTGGCAGCCCCAATCGAGTTGCCGCGCGTCAAGCTGTCGGCGAACTGGATGGCCGCTTGCGGTGAACCCGGTCAAGACGCAGCGCTGTATGAGACCGTCAAAGCCGTCGGCATGGAACTGTGCCCCGCGTTGGGTGTGTCGATTCCTGTCGGCAAAGATTCTCTGTCGATGCGCACGGTGTGGGACGACAAAAAAGTCACCTCGCCAGTCTCGCTCATCGTCACTGCTTTTGCCACGCTGGCCGATGTGCGTGGCACGCTGACGCCGCAGCTAAACACCGAAGAAGCCGACACCACGCTGATTCTGATTGACCTGGGCAAAGGCCAAAGTCGCATGGGCGCATCGATCCTAGCGCAAACGCTGGAGCGAGGCGAGGGCGCTGTGCCTGACCTCGACGATGCACAAGACTTGGTCAATCTCGTCAACGCCATCAATGCCTTGCGCACGCAAGGCGATATCTTGGCCTACCACGACCGCAGCGACGGCGGCCTGTTGGCAGCCGTCTGCGAAATGGCCTTTGCCGGACAAGTCGGCGTCTCGCTGAACATTGACATGTTGCTGGTCGAAGGCGACGGCATTTCAGACAGCCGCATGGACACCGGCGACAGTAAAAACTGGGCCACGCAGGTCAGCGCGCGCCGCGACGAACTCACGCTCAAAGCCCTCTTCAATGAAGAGCTGGGCGTGGTGATTCAGGTCCACACAGCGGCCCGCAACGAAGTCATGCAGGTGCTGCGTCAGCACGGCTTGTCGAAGTTCAGCCACTTTGTTGGCAAAACCCGACCGCAACACGCCGCACTCGAAGTTGGCAAAGGTCAAATTCAAGTTTGGCGCGACACCAAAATGGTCTTCAGCGCCAAGCTGCAAGACCTGCATCAAGTCTGGGACGCGGTCAGCTGGAAAATTTGCCAGCAGCGCGACAACCCGGCGGGTGCCGATGCTGAGCATGCCTCTGTCGGCGACCCGCAAGTCGCCGGTTTGCATGTTTATTTGCCGGAGACATTCACGCCAACAGTCAGCGCGCCAGCGTTGAATTTGTCGCGTCCTCGCGTGGCGATTCTGCGCGAGCAAGGCGTCAACTCGCACGTTGAAATGGCCTACGCCTTCACGCTTGCTGGCTTTGAAGCCTGCGACGTCCACATGACTGATTTGCAAAGCGGTCGGGCCAAATTGAAAGACTTCCAAGGCGTGGTGGCCTGCGGCGGTTTCAGCTACGGTGACACGCTGGGTGCTGGCATCGGCTGGGCCCGCTCTATCCTGTTCAACGCGGTGTTGGCAGAGGAGTTCAAAGCCTTCTTTGCACGGCCTGACACCTTCGGCCTAGGGGTTTGCAACGGCTGCCAAATGTTCGCTGAACTGGCCAGCATCATTCCCGGTGCCGACGCTTGGCCGCGCTTCACCACCAACCTCAGCGAGCGCTTTGAGGCTCGCTTGGGTCAAGTTGAAGTGCTCCACTCGCCGAGTCTTTTCTTGCAAGGCATGGCAGGTGTGCGTCTGCCGATTGCCGTGGCCCACGGCGAAGGCTTTGCCAACTTTTCTCGTCGCGGCAATGCGGCTAAAGCGATTGCAG